>CAYNUX010000004.1:0-31119 GCA_964400115.1 uncultured Cytophagia bacterium | reverse complement strand
TCTTCTTTATCCATTTTAGTGATTTCGTCCAGCTGACTCTCTACATCTGTAAAATCATCGCCGTCCTGCACCCAGGCATATAAAAGTGCCACCATGTGCTTACACAATCTTCTCGCCCGCCCGCATGTACAAGAACCGGAGATTTCTTGTCCATGAACAACAAGTTTAACCTGATATGTTTCTAGAAAATTGCCGACCTCGGCAGAAATTTTATTTCCAAAAGTTGTCGCACGGATGATTTGTGCAGATTCGTAATACTCCCACCCGTTTCCTTTTGTAACCTGCTCATCCAATGACTGCACCTGCCCAATATCGATGGATCGCAGATTTTTTTCACTACTGGTTTTAGACATAATTTTCTCACAACTTTAACTTAATGATACAAAGAATGAGTTACAATTTCAAGATAAAAAGAGAGTTCGAAAAGAATTCGCGTGAATTAATTCATCGACTCTGTCTTTTCATATTCATCACACGGTTCATCCAAAAACTCTTGATCAAAAACGGACAAGCTTTTTTTCAAAACAAAAGGGGCATCATTATTTTTGATTCCCTCTGTGATATATTGTCTCCACAATCGTCCTCCGGGCATACCGCGAAAAAATCCTAATAGATGACGAAGAACAGCCAGAGGATGACCAGAATGTGCTTGTAGATAAGGAACCATCCGCTCAATGACTTGTCGTCTGCTCGGTATAGCATTTTCATCGCCGAATATCATGGCATCAGCAAGAACAAGCCGATAAGGGTGAACATATGCCGCCCTGCCTAACATCACACCATCTACAACCCTTAAATGGTGCCGAACCTCATCCAGATTCTGAACCCCACCATTAAGCTCGATGAGCAAATCCGGATATTCGGTTTTCAAACGATATACATCATCATATCTGAGCGGAGGCACACTTCGGTTCTCCTTGGGAGAAAGAGTATTCAGCAAGGCGATACGTGCATGAACGATAAACCGGTCACAACCTGCCTGTGCAACCGTATGCACAAATGCAGACAAGTCATGATATTCGCCTCGATCATTGACCCCGATTCGATGCTTTATCGTAACAGGGATTCGAATTTTGGCTTTTAACCGAGATACAATCTCTGCAACCAACTCTGGATCAAGCATCAGACAGGCGCCAAAGCGCCCGTTTTGTACTTTTGGGCTCGGACAGCCGACATTGATATTGACCTCATCATAGCCCTCTTCCTGTGCCAGGTATGCTGCCTGACACAGATCCTGAGGATTGTCGCCCCCGAGCTGTATGGCAATAGGTTTCTCTATAGGAGAATAAGCCAATAAAAAATCAGTATCGCCATGAATAAGCGCATTGGCCGTAATCATCTCTGTATAAACAAGTGTATGACGGGTCAATAGACGAATGAAAAACCGGTAATGGCGGTCGGTCCACTCCATCATAGGGGCAATGCTCAATGGCCTGGGGTTTTGTCTAATACTCTTCATAACAATACTAAAGATATCGCTCAATCCAGGTAGCGATAATGCGACCAGCATAAATCGCATCTTTTTCATCAGTTAATATATGATCTGCTTTACCCAAGGAAATCAAACTTTTTGGATGTGAAGCGTTGGAAAACAGAGTTTCCGCATGTTCAAAGGGTACGGTTTGATCATTGGGCGAATGCATGATTAGCATGGGAAGTTTATTTCGTTTTAACACTTTAGAAATATTATTTTGTTCCAAATCTTCAAAAAATTCACGTGTCAATTGATAGTTGTTCCCCCCTATCATGACTTGTGCATTTCCTTTTTCCAAGGCAGTTTTTCGTGCCCGACCGAGCAATTCGCCTAAATGATATGGCTCCGAGGGAGCCGCTATGGTCACTAATCCCTTTACAGAAGAAATATTTTCAGATGCAAGTATAGCCGCAGCACCTCCTAAAGAGTGACCGATAAGCAGGTCTATAGGGGTAAACTCTTGGGCGCAATATTCTGCTGCATCCAACACATCCCGGACATTAGAGCTCAGGGTCGAATCGCTAAACGCACCTTCGCTCTCGGCTATTCCTGTGAAATCAAATCGGCAAACTGCAATATTGTGTTCCCGTAAAGTGCGCGAAATGCGTACAATACTTTTAAGATTCTTTGAACAGGTGAAACAATGGGCATATAGCGCAAAAGCGCTGGGAGCCTCAGGCATATCAACATGAGCCGATAATTTGAATCCCTGTTTATTATTAAAAAATATGCGTTTAACAGTCATAATTCACACAATTTAGGAGATAATAACAACATGGGGCATTAATTTTTTCAGACGTTCAATCTCGGTCTTTGAGATCGGATTTTGTTGTAAATAGAGATAACGCAATCCTTTCATGAACTCCATTCCTTCGGGTAAAGAGGTCAATTGGTTGTCTGCCAGCCAGAGAATTCGTAAACGCTCTAGTTCGATAACCGAGGAAAAAAGTTTTTTTATTCGATTTCCAGAGAGATATAACTTGCGTAAATCAGTCAAGCCACCAAGAGTTTCGGGTAATTCGACAAGACGATTTCTTGACAAATCCAGTTTGTCGAGATGTTTCAGTTCTCCGATGCCGTCAGGTATGCGTTCAAGATGATTATCAGAAAGATATAGCTGTTTGAGTTTGGAGAGGTTTTGAAGACTGTTGGGCAAATCCTTCAATTCATTATGATCAAGGTAGACCGTTTCTAATTGTTTGCACTGACCAATGGACCCGGGAAGAGAATGCAAATGGTTATGAGACAGTTCCAAAAGGCGCAGCGCGGCGAGATTTCCCATTGTGGATGGAAGCTCTTTAAGATTATTTTCAGAGGCCAGCAAAGTATGCAATTCGGGTAAAGATCCGATTTCACTGGTGAGTTTTTCAACTTTGTTTTTGCGGATATCGATGCGAAATAATTTCTTCAATTTTCGGACGTGATCAGAAATGGCTGTCAATTGATTATTGTAAAAATTCAAATCCTCCAGTTCGTGCAGCTCGAACAAGACTGTCGGAAGAGTTGCAACCTGATTCCCTGCCACATTCAGATATTCCAGACGTTGCAGACTGCCAAGACCATCAGGCAAAACAGAAATATTGTTATTTGCCATCTCGAATATTTCCAGGCGAGTGGCCCGGGTCACGTCATTTGGAATTTGATCGAGATGATTATTATTGACATTGAGCTGCCTCAAGGCCGGAAGATCAAATAGTGCATGCCACTCTGTCAGATTATTGTTGCTCAAATCCACAAAAGTGAGCGATTTGAGTGATAAAATTTCCGGTGCGATATAGAAAATATGATTCTTCCACAAAGCGAGCGTCTCGAGTCGTGAAAATTTTTCAATAGAGGCAGGTATTTTAGTCAATTCATTACCCGGGAGCTCGAGGCTTGTCAAATAAACAAGATTTGACAGTTGGACTGGCCAGTCAGAGATTCCCATATGCGTTAAATTGAGCTGCCTCAATTGATCGAATTGCAAAATACGGTCGATCATGGTGGAAACATCTGAGAAAGATTTTTGTACGGTCAGACGATAGACCGATTCATGGACCCGTTCAGCACTCTTTAACGAATAAAATGTAAATTCTTTTGACTGCGCCAGCAGCAAGGAACCTGTGCAAACGATTAACAAGGAAATATTCAAAAGTCGTTTCATTTTTCGTATCTCGACAATAAAGACCGTACAATTAATCTGGACAATGTTTTGGATTAGTCCTGCTTGAAATATCTGGGTACAATTTTCAACAATCTTTTTAATCCTGTGAAACAAGTTGCCCGCTTGCCATAAAGCATATCCATTCCTCCGGCAAGGCCTTGGTACAATGTTTTGTTGTATGGAGGCCACCACATATTTTTCTTGCAAAATGGCATCGTGTCGTGGACAATGACCTTGGGTTGTACCATTTCCTTGAATCCCAGTTCGCCATGGGTGCGCCCGATACCGGATTGTTTATATCCCCCCCAAGGGGTTTCGGGCAGTCCATGACTCATCAGATGGTCGTTGACCGTGACCACACCGGCCTGAAGTTGTTGTGCGATTCGGTCTGCCAGAGGTCGATTTCGCGTCCAAATGGAAGCCGTGAGACCGAGATGACTGTCATTGGCGAGGTGAACAGCCTGTTCGAGGTCAGATACAGACATGACAGCCAGTACCGGACCAAACGTCTCCTCTCGCATGACTTTCATCTCGTGATGTACGTCCACTAACACTGTCGGAGGATAAAACCATCCCTGTTTTTCGGCTTTGGGAGTCAATTTGCCCCGGGCAGCGATTCTGGCTCCTTGTTCGAGAGCCTCCTCTACATGATTTCGAACGGTATATACCTGTGATTCATTGGTCATAGGCCCCATATCAATAGAAAAATCGGTGTCTGGACCACATCTCATCTGTTCCACGGTTTCCGAGAGTATAGACAGATAATGATCATAAACTTTTTCATGCACATAAATGCGCTCCACCCCCCCACAAGACTGTCCGCCGTTTTGCAACCCTGCCCACACCGCACCCCGCATTGCCCTGAACAGATCTGCATCGCGATGCACGATCATCGCATCGTTCCCTCCCAACTCCAAAACCAGAGGGACGAGATGCTTGGCAGCCATAGCCATCAATTTTTTACCCACAGGAACAGAACCTGTAAAGAAAAGCTTGTTCACCGATCCCTCCAGGAACCATTTGCCAGCGGTTCGACCGGGGATATTTACAAAATTAAAAACACCTGCTGGCAGATTGACAGATCCAAAACAGTCGGCAAGAATTTGTCCAACCATCTGTGTATCGCTGGCGGTCTTGAGAATAACTGTATTGCCTGCCAAAAGAGCCATGACCACTTCTGAAAAGGGTATACCAAAAGGATAATTCCAGGGAGAGATAATTCCCACGACTCCAAAAGGTTCCCATACAATTCGGCTGGATTTATTGAACAACAAAATATTCCCCCGTCCAATAGATTGATCCTTTAGAAAGGTACGAGAATGCCGGCAATAATAGTCGAGAGCCATGGCAGCTGGCAATACTTCAGTCGCCATAGCATCTACCCGGGGTTTGCCATTATCTCGACTGATTATTTCGGCGATTTCATGTTTACGCTCGACCAATAGATTCAGCACTTTGCGGAGATATTTTATCCGTTGTTTTAAATGCAGATTGCTCCATTCTTTTTGAGCATTGCGGGCAGTAACGAGTATAGCGTCCCATTCTTTACGAGTGGTCTCGGCAATCTGTCCTATTTCCTGTTCTGTAGCCGGATTCAAACACCGTGTTTTATTCATCACATCATCCCCGTTCTCATTGGCTGAAACCGCAAACTCGCAGATGACCACAAGCCGATAATCCACTTTTGCAAGAGATGCAAAAGTGGATTCTGATCAAAATGATACAACCTGATGTTAGCATAGCTTTGGATAACCCAAAACCTGAAAGATAATTTATATATTTAAGTATTAATTGTATATTTGTCAACAAAAAACTATATTTGCCCCATACAAGAGTTGAATAAATGCATTAAACGATCGTATGAATATCGTGATCATAATAACACGAGGTCATAGAATCATAAACAACTGAAATGATTGATGCTCTGTTTGATGTTTTGTTAAGAAAGACTGCCTGGGAGAAAGGCCTTTGGGATACGGAAAATTCGAGCTGGCAGGAATCGAGCTCTCCAGGATCATTGGTGTCATTCTGAATATTGTCATTCAGCGTAAAGACATTGAAAAATTCTTGAGGAGTTTAACTTGAAAACAGAAACGGTTCTATTTCTTTTATGTCTGGCAACATTGGGTACCGCTCAAAATCTGCAAATCCACTATGACTATGGAAAAGATCGAAATTTCTTTACCACCACGCTGGAAATGTTGCAAGTCGATAAATTAGGCTCGACCTTTTGGTTTGTGGATATGGACTATAATAATCCCGGCAATAAAAGCATGTCATTGGCTTACTGGGAAATCGCTCGATACTTTACTCTTCCCCTCGGCAACCGAAAAGGTTCAGCCACGATTCAATACAATGATGGAATGGCTCCATGGGGTCCTTTACATAGCGTCTGGCTCTTTGGCCTGAGCATGCCAATTGATCTTGGAATTATCACATTCAATACCGATATTCTCTATCGTCAAATGTATACATCCGATGCACCGGATTTTCAATTGACATTCGCCTGGTTCAAGCCTTTGGCTGAAAGATTCAATTTTATGGGATTCCTGGATATCTGGACACAGGATATTGTTGGAGACGAAACAATGGTATTTTTGGCCGAGCCACAGCTATGGTATGTGCTCAGCTCCCGTTTTTCTGTGGGTGGAGAATTGGAAATCAGCAAAAACTTTTTACCTTATGATGAGATCCAATACATGCCAACAGTAGCTGTGAAATGGATTTTCTAAACTCGGAGAGGAATCGAAAATGATGGAAAAGCTTTTCAAACTGCAAGAGAACAATAGTACAGTTAAAACAGAGGTTATCGCCGGCATCACCACATTTTTGGCGACGATGTATATTATTGTGGTTAATCCGAATATTATCAGTCAGGCCGGACTCGAGTTCGGCGGTGTTCTGACTGCCACAATCCTGGTCAGTGCGTTTAGCAGCATCGCCATGGGACTCTATGCCAACAACCCCATAGTACTCGCACCGGGAATGGGATTGAACGCCTTTTTTGCCTACTCTGTGGTTCTGGGAATGGGTGTGGACTGGCGTGTAGCTCTGGGTGCAGTCTTTTGGTCAGGAATCATTTTTTTGATTCTCTCGATACTGAATATCAGAACCATGATCGTCAAAGCCATCCCAAAACAGTTAAGGTATGCACTCGCTGCGGGTATTGGTTTGTTCATTGCGTTTATCGGTTTTGTCAATGCCAATTTCATTATTGATAATCCAGCCACTCTGGTGACTTTTAGCCAGCTCAATCCAATCACCATCACCTTTTTGGCAGGACTCGCTATCACTGCCGTTCTGATTGTAAAACGAATTCGAGCGGCCTTGATTATCGGCATTGCCTTGACGACCCTGCTGGCCATACCCATAGGCAGATTATGGGGAAATGCTGCAGATATCAACTATGGTGTCTCTACCCTGGTCACCTGGAAAGGATTCATTGCAGCCCCGGATTTTAGTGTTCTCTTTGCTCTTGATCTTGTCAGCTCGCTGTCACTGGCCCTATGGCCGGTCATTTTCGCATTTCTGTTCACCGACATGTTTGACAGCCTATCCACTTTTATCGGAGTCGCCGAAGCCGCTAATCTGGTCGACAAGCAGGGCGAACCTCGCCACATCAAAGAATCCCTTGTTGTAGATGGTTTTTCCACCACCATTTCGGGTCTGTTCGGTTCCAGTCCTGGAACTGCGTATATCGAATCTGCAACAGGCATCGAAGAAGGGGGCCGAACAGGTCTGACCGCTGTCATAGCCGGATTGCTGTTTCTGCCATTTATCTTTTTGTCTCCACTGCTTTCTACCATCCCCGATATTGCAACTGCACCAGCATTAATTCTGGTGGGGGTATTTATGATGAAACCGGTACTCAAAATCAATTGGATGAACTTTGATGATGCCATCCCCGCCTTTCTCGCCATGCTTTTGATCCCCCTGACCTATTCAATTACTCAGGGAATCATATGGGGTTTCTTGTCCTGGACGGTTATCAAGCTTGCGGTAGGCAAAAGGCAAGAGGTCACTCCGACTCTGGTGGTTATCGATCTATTTGCTGTACTGGCATTGGTTGTGTAATAATGCTTTTGGGGGGTGTTTCCTAGCCTGTCACGCCCCCTACTGTCTCTGTTGGAGAAGAAATCTTTATTGGCGAATTGCGTTCCTTTTTTTTGCCATTGCGATCTCTGCGTTCCAGTTTCCGTAAAACCGTTGGAAAATGGGACGTATTTTTGATAGCTTTGCTTTGGATAATATAAAGCGTGTAAATACAAGAGAAAATATGGCGATACACATTTATTTTGGACAGCAGTGATGACAAAGCTCGATTGAATCCAAAAACAATAATAGGTGATGAAATGATTATTGTCGCCAAAAAACTAGAGGCTTGATGTAAAAAATGTATAATACCAAACGAGTCGACACAGCACTTTTTCAGGATGAACATTATCTCGGCAAACCTGCTGAAGCGAAGGACAAAATCGTTCAACGTCGGATTAATCTGGTGCGCAGCTTTGCAAATTTTATCCGAAATGACAAAACACTGTTGAATATAGTGTGCGGCAACGGCGCTTCTCTATTTCTGATCGCAGATGAAATGAAAGAATGTCTTGGTATCGATATTCACAAAAAATATGAAAAAGAGTTTCAAAAATTAAAGACTGAAAAAAGGCTTGAAAATTGCGACTTTCGGATTTTAAATATAGAGACCGAAAAATTGGGGCAACAATACGACAGAATCATCAGCTTTGAGGTGATCGAACATCTGTTGAGTGAACAAAGCGTAGAGTTTTATTTCCATGCGCTAAGACCCGGAGGGTTGGCAGCGATTTCGGTTCCAAACAAATGGTGAATTTTTGAAACTCATGGTGCCAAATTGCCTTTATTGCCCTGGAACAGAGTTCCTTTTTTTTCATGGCTCCCCAAACCCATTCATGAAAATTCGCCAATGCCCGTATCTATACCAAACGCAGAATAATACGCCTGCTCGCTTTGCATGGATTCGATATACTCAACACATACTATGTCACAGCACCCATGGATGTATTAAAGGAAGGGAAATTAAAAAGGTTTTTGCTCAAGACGGTATTTAAACATGATTCGACAAAAATTCCATTTCTAGCCACTTCGATTCTGCTCTTGGTTCAAAAGCCGGTTGGTCGTGACCAGGGCATATTGATCTCTGCTTAATGTATCCATCCGTTTTCTCCTGCCCGTATAGCAATATCCAGCCGGTTTTCCTGTGGCGGTACCGGACTAAAAACGGCTCTTTTCATACTCTTTTTATGAGTGCAAGTCTTTTAATAGTTCATCCAGTTGTGTCTGTTTGGTTTCCCAGTCTTTCATATTTTGCTCTAGTTCGATCTGAATATCGGCATAATATTTTTGAAGATCGGCAACTTGTTCGGATTTATAGGTCGACGGATCTGCCAGACGTGCCTCCACATCGGTCTTTTCCTGCTCCAGATGCTCGATACGATCCTCGTGCTCTTTGATCGCTTTTTCCATATTTTGTCGTGTCTTGCTCACCGCTTGCCTGGCCTGGGCTTCATTGCGTCTCTGTTCCCGACTTTTCCGTCCGCTTCCTCCCCGGCTTTCAATGTCATCATTCTCTGATTGCGGTACTGTCTTTTTATCCTCACGATCCCGCAGATAATCGCTATAATTTCCTTCATAAACATTGAACTCGCCCTTTTTCACAGAGACAATACGATTAACGAGCTGATCGAGAAAATAGCGATCGTGGGAAATCAGCAAGAGAGATCCATCATAACTGACCAGAGCATGCTCCAGAGCCCGCTTTGATTTCAGATCCAGATGGTTGGTCGGCTCATCCATGATCAAAAAATTCACCGGTGACAAGAGAATTTTTGCCAGCGATACCCGGGCTTTTTCCCCACCGGACAGGACCTTGATGGGTTTAAAGACATCATCTCCATGAAAATGAAAAACCCCTAAAATATTTCTCACCTGGCCGACCTGTTCATCGGCAACTGCAGCCACCACTTCATCATAAATTGTGGCCTCGGGATTCAGATCATCAATTTGATGCTGAGCATAATATCCCATTTTCACACGTTCACCGACCTGGCACAAGCCGGATGAGGGGTGCAAGTCACCAAAAACCAATTTTGTAAAGGTGGTCTTGCCTGCGCCATTTGGACCCACCAGAGCGATTTTGTCACCCCGATAAAGATCGAAATTGACATCCTTGAGAACAGGATCCTTTTCATAAGCAAAATAGAGATCTCTGACTTTGAGCACATGCTGATAACTGGGTATAGTGACCTCGAGTTCAAACCGGATAGCAGCCTCGTCCTTTGCCAACTCGATATGATCCATTTTCTCGAGGCGTTTGATGCGGCTCTGTACTTGTGCCGCCTTTGTGGCTTTGTAACGAAAACGATCGACGAATTTCTGCAGGTGCTCTCGTTCCTTGATCTCTTTCTGGGCAGCTTTTTCCATTTGCTCGAGACGAAGCTCTTTTTGTTGTTCGTAATCGTGATAAGAGCCGACATAATGGTAAAGTTTGCTATGCAGCAATTCCAGAATTTCATCAGCCAGGCGATCGATAAAAAACCGGTCATGAGAAACAAGGATCATACTGCCGGGAAAAGAGATCAAATAAGATTCGAGCCATTCCAGGGAAGGCAAATCCAGGTGATTGGTCGGTTCATCGAGCAGCAACAGGTCGGGCTTTTGCAATAAGAGCCGTGCCAGATAGACCCGCATTCGCCAGCCACCGGAGAGTTCTCGCAAGGGTCGGTCATAATCAGTTTCACTGAATCCGAGGCCAGCCAGGATGGCCTTAGCTTCGGATTGATAGGAATACCCACCCAAAAGTTCGAAACGATGCTCCAACTGACCCAGTTTGGTCAAGAGTTGGGTATCTTGTTGTTCGCTTTTATCCAACATGACGTGGATTGCCTGCATTTCTTTTTCCACCGACAAGAGTTCCTGGTTGCCGGTCATCGCGGCACGCAAGACAGCCCCATCGCTAAATAGTGTATCTTCCTGAGGGAGATATCCGATGCTATAATCTTTGGGCTTGATAATTTCACCGTCGTGGGCTTTTAGATCCTTGTTCAGGATTCTGAGCAGCGTTGTTTTGCCAGACCCGTTTGCCCCAATCAGAGCGACCCGCTTAGCCGGATTGATTACCAACGAGGCACCGTCGATCAGGTGCCGTTCTCCTATAGAATAGCATAAATTACGTACTTGCATAGAGTTATCAGTGTTGAATATGTAAATCTTTAGCCCTTGAATATCTCAAGGCACGTCGCATGAGAATTTTATGAAAATTTCGCTCACGTTCATCTTTGGCTGGCATACGCTGAACATAACGACCATCCGTGAGCAGATCCCACGCCAGACGGTTATCACGCAGCGCATATTCCAGAATAGAAATCATTCGGTTTCGCAATCTTTTATCCTGAACCATGACAATCGCTTCTACACGATCGCTGAGATTACGACGTCGCCAGTCAGCGCTGCCAAAAAAGACCTCAGGATCTCCGTCATTATGAAAATAGAACATCCGGTCATGTTCGAGAAATCGGCCGATAATGCTGAGCACCTGGATATTTTCACTCACCCCAGGGATGCCCGGCCGCAAACGGCAATGACCACGAACAATGAGTTTAATCTCGACTCCGGCCTGAGAAGCCCTGTACAGGGACTGTATCATGGTAATATCATCCAGCGCGTTCATTTTACATATAATTCTGCCGGACTCTTTTTCCCGCTGAAACTGAATCTCCCGGTCAATAAGATCACAAAATGTTTGCCGCATATTACGGGGTGCGATCAACATTTGTCGATATGTTTGATCAGGAGCATGACCGGTTAAATAGTGAAAGAGGTTAATAATATCATTGGCCAGATCCTGCCGACAAGTGAACAAGCCAAAATCCGTATACAGCCGTGCGGTCGTGGCATGATAATTTCCCGTACCTATATGACAATAGGCGCGCGGGCCATCGTCCTCTTCCCGTATGACCAGAGTGGTTTTGCAGTGTGTTTTCAAGCCCACAAGACCATAAGTAACATGCACGCCTGCGTTTTCCAACATTTGTCCGAATTCAATATTTTTGGCTTCATCGAATCGGGCAGTTACTTCTACCAATACAGCGACTTGCTTTCCGGCATCTGCAGCTTTCATCAACGCATCCACAATGGGAGAGCCCTGCGAGGTGCGGTACAATGTCTGTTTGATGGCGATCACCTGGGGATCGGAAGCAGAGTCTTCGATAAACCGCTGAACACTGGCTGTGAACGATTCGTATGGATGGTGCACAAGAATATCCCGTTTGCGAATAATAGAAAAGACATCCTCCGCTTCTTTGTGTTCGGAATTCAAGATAAAAGAATTTGGAATGACCGGTGCCCAGGGTTCGTCCTTTAATTCAGGCCGATCCAAATCTGCAATATAAAAAAGATCTGACAGATTCAACTGTCCCTCGACCTGAAAAAGGTCTTCTTTTTCTAATTCCAATTCTCTGGCCAAAAGATGCCTGACATCACTGGGCATTCCTTTTTCATATTCCAGACGAACAACAGAAGCAAAACGGCGTTCACGCAGCTCTTCAGAGATCATCGCCAGAAGGTCTTCTGCTTCCTCTTCATCGCGACGCACATCTGCATTACGTGCAATACGGAAGGCGTGGACGCTATCCACATGCATCCCCACAAAGAGTTCATCAACACAGTTGGCGATTACCTGTTCGATAGGTACCAAGCGATAGCGTTTACCGCGAGCTACGACCAACCAGCGACCATGGCTTGCCGGGACCTTGACACGGGCAAAATGTGTTGTGCCTCGAACAGGATGATGCATGGCGATGGCCAGGGATAAACTCAAATTTGAAATAAATGGAAACGGATGCCCAGGATCCACTGCCAATGGAGTCAGAATCGGATAGATATGATCATGGTAATATTTTCTTGCAAATGTTTTCTCTTTCTTGGCCAAATCACTCCAGTTACAAATTTCTATCTTGGCCATTGTTTTTAATTGTGGCAGGAGCTCTTTTTGCCAGGTATTGGTATACAACTGCTGCATATTATCGATCGTCTTGCGCACCAGATCCAGCTGTTGCGTGGGCAATCTTCCGTCGGGTGATAAACGCTGCACGCCTGCGGCTAGCTGTCGTTTGAGCCCGCCCACTCGTTTTTGGATAAATTCATCCAGATTATTGGCCGTGATCGCGATAAAGCGTATGCGCTCCATCAGGGGTAACCGTTCATCCAGTGCCTGGTATAAAACACGCCAATTAAAATCCAGCCATCCCAGCTCGATATTGAAATAAAGGGAACGATGATCAAGAGGAATCTCGCCTTCCTCAGCGACTTGGGGCTTGACAGAAGGCAAATAGTTATAAATCGGATTGCTTTTTGGATCATACTTTTTTGTCATGAGCTAACCTCTGCTTTTACCAAAGGAGATTCATCGATTACCCGTCCGGTATGAGGAAATTCAAGCGGATTGACAAGCTGCCGCACCGTTCCGTCACGAAACTGTACATCCAGAAATTCGGAACGCAATAATTGTAAAAGTTCTTTAAAAGAGAGAATCTCTGAATTAAACCCGATACGTGCAACCGGCCGATCAGTGAACAGGGTTTTGAACGTGAGAATGCCCTCATATTGGGATAAATGGCTCATCAGAAAAGATATCGCCCGCAGGCTATTCGCCTGACCGGCCTGAGGCATTTCAATCTCATATTCCTTGTAAGAACCGACAGTTAGATCCTGATCCGGCCTGAGAGTCCGATTTACTGCACGAAAAAGCCGCTGAATCAAAACTGTCCTGGATATTTGCGATTCTTTTTCAGGCTCACCTTGAACCTGAAAATCGATCTTTTGGGTATATTGCTGTCCGCCGTCCGTATAGCTGACCTGTTTTTTTGAGCAAATCTGGACCAACACATCAGAAAAAAGTTCGGGATCATGATAAACTTTTACCCGAACAGGTTCTCCGTAAAGCGTTTCAAGGCCATAGACACCAGATTGTTGACGTAACAACTGGGAAAAATAATAGCCGTCAAAAGTATCAAAAAAGCGCTCGATTTTCATGGATGTGACGGCGACGGGTTTTTCAGGATCTGCAGGTGCAGTAAAAAAGAGTTGCAGGGGCTGAAAAATCGCCTCACGCAAATCCTGTGCACCCACTTTTTGAGAGTCATAATAGACCTGTACCGTATACGACCCTACAAATGTTTTTACACCCAATACCCCCTCTATCTGCCGCATCTGGCTGGCAAATGCCATGGAACTACCATAGCATTTTACATTTTTGAGTCCGGATTGCCGGTAAACTTGCGCACTTTTTAACTGATCCTCACCGGCCCAAAGCTCCTGTATGGTGGGCAACTCGACTTTGCTGGCAAATGCCAGTCCAACAACAGCCAGTAAAACTGTCAATGCAACAGGCGTCCAACCAGGGATTTTGTGGCTCAATTGCAGGGTGTTGCTTTCCTGGCAAGCGGCGATACATCTGTTGCACAGATGACAGTCAACATGTTCAACGGTTTCTGACCTCGATACCGGAATATCCATCGGGCAAACCCGGTCGCAACGTTTACAATCATTGCAAAAAGAGGCAACCCGGGTTACCTTAATCGGAGGCAATGTGCCAAATCGCATGCGGCCGATCTCCAGAATTGCGCCGGTGAGAACGATCCCGGTCAATAGCCAGATCCAATTTACATCCAATCCGACGAGCTTTAAGAGTAAAAACAGAATGATCACCGGGAGCAACCAGATCGCATTTCCGAAAATGTTGGTCGCGGCGCCAAGCGGGCACAGATACTTGCACCAAAACTGTCTTATGAGAACAGAGCCTATAATCATTAAACCCATCGCTGGCAGAGCATATTTCAAAACAACATCATGTCCAAACCCGCTGGTCATGGCATAATAGGGATCGAATGTTTTACAAAACAATTCACTGCTGGACACAGAAAAATAAAATACGAGAAACAAGAGCAAATATTTCGAGGCCCGCAATAGACGGTCAGGCCAACCTCCAAGAGAAATATGTGCCTTGAGCTTGCGGCCCAATTTTCCGAGCCATTCTGTGATTGTTCCCAATGGGCACACATGGCTGCAAAAAAGCTTACTCATCATCACGATCCCGGCAACCAGGGCCAGTCCCATGAAAATCTGCATAGAGGTCATCGTACATGCAAGAGATCCGTTAACCCAAAAACTGGAAAGAGCTTGCAACCCTCCAAAGGGGCAATAGGCTTCAAAGTCCACCATATATTGGTCATCTGTCCATGTACGAATGAGAAAATAAAAAATGGCCAGCAAAACTGCCATTTGTAAACCTCTTCGAGCGGTATCTCCGATATGCTTCATAGCATCTCCGTCAAACGTGGCTATTCTCACCTGAACAATTCAATAATATACTATTTGTCTGACTAGTTTCCAACATTATAAACTCGGGCCAGGTACCGTTCACAGATTTCCTCATTGTGAGAACGCATCAAGAAAATCCAACACGGCCTTCATGATTTGGTTTCGTTCTGTATCCCGCAGAATCGATTCGAAAGGAATGGACATGACCACAGAACTATAGTCTCCCTGATATCCCACAGCAGCACCGAATTCATTTTCGGAAAATCTCAATATCGCTTTTGCCTGACTTTTTTTTGATGGCTCCAATGCATCCGGCGCTTCGACTGGATAGATATCCAGATCCTGACCCACATTATAGACAATTTCTGTTTTAACGGGCAAGAATGCAGGGTCAACTGAAAAAATCTTGCCACGCCGGGCAGCTCGTGGAGTAGCATGATCAATTTTAAGAACCGATTTGGCGAATTCAGCAGCTGTGGTATCCTGGCTTTGATCGCTATACAGTTCAGACCCCACATACGCACCACTGATAAAAAGATCAATATTCTGTTGTGTCGCCCATCTCAGACGTTCGATCAAAGAGAACGGAAAGGCCTCAAATTCCATTGAATCGATATGACGATCACGAACGGGTGTGGCTCTTTCCTCGCCTAAAATGAGATCGATAAGTGAATAATTCAGAGAACTGGAATCCATGGACATGAATACCTCGTCACTCATCGAAACAAATCCTTTGCCATTGGCCTGCAACGCGGTGCCATGAATAAATGGATAGTCGAAATCATTGCCCGCAAGAATTGTGGTTTCATAATCCGCATAACTCGCACCGTGCCCCGGAGCATCATTGCTGATAAAAGTCGAATTGGGATCATAATCCCACTGCATTCCCGTATACCCCAAATCCCAATAGTCTGCTACCCCCTGATCGATAAATCCCATAATTTGATCGGATTCGACGCGCATAGGGCCCGATACCCGATCAAAACCATTGACGATCAATACCTCTGGATTGGATGCAAAACGGCAAACCGATAGCGTTTCAGACGGAAAACTCTCTCCCCCTCGATTTGTAGCCGTGACCCGGAAACTGTATATCGTACCCGGTTCCAAATCACGAACGATCATTTTCGGTTCCCTGACCATCCGGCCATTATCAAATCCTCCGTCTTTTATACGGGTATAGACGATATATCCGTCGGGTGTGGCCGAGGGCTCGAGGGGATCTTTACAGGGTTGCCATTCAAGTATCAGATTCCCGGAAACATCATACTGAGCGGCAAAATGATCGACCGGCAGAGGCTGTACCACGTATTCATCCTGATGTTGAAAGGAAACAAATCTCAGGATCGCTTTGTACATGGCACGACTGACATCGAATCGAAACCGGGGATCAAGCGCAAACTGCATATCGAGATAATTTTGATGAGAAAGCAGTTCTACAAGCACGGCAGGCACATTGGGCCGATAGGCTTCGCTGTATTGCCCATCCATAAGCTGGCGACGGGTCCATGTTGAATCATACAATGCCCGTAAATCGTGGACGATCGAGGTCTGCATGACATCGGCGAGATCACGATTGGCCAATCGGGATTGACCATCCGGGAAAAAATAGGTAGAGTCTGCACCCTCCAGGCTATAAATGCTCAAAGTCGCCACAGTGGTATCATTCCGGGTGATCCCGGCATCAGTATGCATGGCCATGGAAAGATCGATGGGTATGCCCAGTCCGGTAACATTACGATTCTTGTTGGGGCCAAAGGGCTTGCCTTTTAAAAAATTAACCCATTCTCCACGGCTCTGATAATCGTCTCGATAGTCATCATTTTGATTGAGGTTCCATACCAATGAATCTGGCATGCCGCTGGTCTGTAAATAATATCGTGCTGCTTCCATAAAGCGGGGACGATCGCTGGTTCTTCCTCCTCGAGCCACCACGCCCATTCCTCCGCCAAACCGTACAGCATCGGCGGAAAGTAATCGACCTGTTTTTTGACTGCCCGGGGTTAAAACGACTCTGGCAGAGTCGGGGTTCACGCCCCGAGAAAAACGAAACCGGCCCAAATAGACCCATGTCTTTCCACCGATTTGCTGATTGACCAAAAATGTTGTTTTCCCGCCAAGATGGTGTACGGTATATTGTGCATCATTGACATTTTGCTCAGAAGGATGGTAAGAGACATAGACTGCATAATCTCCTGTTGCCGGAATATCGGGAATCCACTCAGTGCGGGGCATTTTAACAGAATCGATCAGAGCAACACGATAACTTCCCTGGCGAAACGGATTTTCATTTTCCACGTAGGGCATATCACCGACAGCGAATCCCGATTTATTGCCCTGGATCCAGGTTCCACAGGGCTCCAGAACCCGGCTGTTGGGATCGGTGTCAGGCTTGTCATTATCCACGATGACCCAGTGAATCTGCCAATCTCGTTCTCTTGGCAGAAACACCGTAGCTCCGGCATTTTCCAGCATTGGAGTGAGATAAGGCAATACAAAGGACAAAGGCAGCAGATCTTCCACGGTTTGAAACAGACGAGGACGCTGCCACTCCCATCGAAGCTTGTCATGTGAATAATACCATCCATGACTATGCCACAGAGCAAGGTGCCGGTTTTGTAAGCCGTGCGATATCTGAACCGGTCTCGATATCCGACGAATAAGGGGAGCGATTTGAAGAGTCGGAACTCGAGCCATCCGGGTGCTGTCAACGGGCATCCTGGCATCGCGATACAAATTGGGAACCAGACTTTGTATAGGCACCTTTAAAGAGTACATGGTGAGATTGAAATCTCGATACTTGCGGCCCAAATTATCGCGCATTACCTGATAGACGCGCTGTGAATTTTTCGGCCGAAACGGCAGATAGGAAAAAATTTTATTGAAAAAAATATCAATGATCTTTTGATCCGGATCGACAAAAACCGAATCGATCCTCACCGCCGGAGACAGATCCAGGGGAGAACTCGTTTGTATGCATTGCCGAAGGAATTCTTCAGCTCTTAAATGAACGTCACGGGTCTCCTCGTCCATACCGGTATAGTCATAATGTTTGGAAAGCTGCGGACCACAACCGATCGAGAGAATCACAACGATCATTACCGTATTTAGACTCGATATTATCTGTTTATGTTTATCTCTCAAAACCATCTCCATTGTTCATTGAACAGATATTGTGCTTTTATTGGGAAAATTTATCCCTTTCGGTAAAAATATCCGGCACCAGCGATATTTTATGAAATATAGACTCGATGCTTTTCATTTTTCCAAGAGCGCATTAAACTTACATTTTTTTTATCAAACAATCAAGACCGTTCAAACACGGATAGCGAAAAGACAGACTTGATTCTCTGGTTAAGGCTTGTTATCTTTTCACTGAACGGAGGAAACAATGAAAATCATGCATACATCAGACTGGCATTTGGGAAAACGACTGCACCGGTACTCGCGCATCCCGGAGCAAAAACATCTTGTGGATGAGCTGGTCGCCCAGGTTGAATCACACGATATCGATGTGATCCTTATCAGCGGCGATCTCTTTGACACCTATAATCCGCCTACAGAGGCAATCGATCTGTTTTACCACTCTTTGGTTCGTTTATCGGGCTATGGCAAACGAGCCGTGATCGCTATAGCTGGAAATCACGATTCACCCGATCGCATAGAGGCGCCGAATCCCCTGGCACGGGAATGCGGAATATTGTTTGCAGGATATCCGCAGTCCCTGATTACACCTTTTGAGCTTTTGGATGGCCTCAAGATTCTCAACAGCGAACCCGGATTTGTCGAGTTATCCCTGCCACGCTATGAATATCCCCTGCGCATTCTCTTGACCCCTTATGCAAACCAGGTGCGTTTGCAAACCTATCTGGGAGGCGATTCCGGTAAAAACCTGCAGGATGTGTTGACCGATCACTGGCAAAATCTCTCAAAAAAATATTGCGATGAAAACGGCGTCAATCTTTTGATGACCCATCTTATGATCACACAGCCAGGACAAGATCCTCCACAAGAACCGGATGATGAAAAGCCTATCTTGCATGTCGGCGGAGCCGAAGCAATAGCAACCACAACAATACCCAAAGAAATTCAGTATACCGCGCTGGGTCATCTGCACCGCCAGCAGGTCATCCGGGAATCTCCCCATCCGGTGATTTACAGCGGCAGTCCCCTAGCTTACAGCTTTGCCGAGGCGGATCAGAATAAATATTTCATGCTATTGCAAGCAGAACCCGGAAGCTCCGTCGAATGGACACGCCATGCTTTGACGTCCGGGAAACGTCTTTGCCGGCAACGGTTTTCAGATGTCCATGACGCGGTACAATGGCTAAAACAACATCACGACAGTTGGGTCGAACTGACCATGAATACCGAGACGTTCTTATCGGCAAAAGAAAAACGACAGTTACTCGATAGCCATGAGGGAATTACCAGTATCATTCCTGACTTGAATCAAGATGCATTCGCCGGTGATTCAGAAACCCGGATAGATCTTAATCGTTCCATTCAAGACTTGTTTGTAGACTATTTTTACTACAGGCATCAACAAACCCCTTCTGATGAACACCTGGATCTGTTTCGCGAACTTTTGGCCCAGGAAGAGGAGGATGAGGAATGATTCCAGTGAAATTGGTGCTCAAAGGGCTCTATTCCTATCAAGCTGAACAGGTCATCGATTTTGAAAATCTGATAAATGCTCACCTGTTCGGTATTTTTGGCTCTGTGGGCAGCGGAAAATCGACGATTCTCGAAGCCATCTCGTATGCCCTCTATGGTGAAACCGAACGGCTGAACCGCCAGGATGATCGTAGCTATAATATGATGAATCTTAAATCCAATGAACTTTGGATCGATTTTATTTTCAGGCTGGCTTCAGGCAAGCAGTTTCGGTTCACGGTTTCAGGTAAACGTCACAAACAACAATTTGAAAAAATTTCTGCGTTTAACCGGAACGCCTATGAATTGAAAAATGGCGAGTGGATTCCTCTTGAAAGCGCGGATGCAGAACAATTACTGGGATTGAGTTACAAAAATTTTCGTCGCACTGTGATTATTCCACAGGGAAAATTTGAGGAATTTTTGCAACTAAAACCCAAAGACCGCACCACCATGCTCAAAGAGCTCTTTGGACTGGAGCGATATGAACTCTTGCCTCAGGTCAGCAGGTTGGGAAAAAAGAACGACGAACAGCGCACTCATTTAAAGGGTCAGCTCTCGCAAATCAAAGAGGCTGATGCTCAAGAGATCGCAAAGGAAGAAAAAGAGGTCGAGGTTCTTTTGAAACGCATCAAATCACATGAAAAAAGAGCCCGTGCTGTTCAGACAGAGCTGCTCGGGTATCGAGAGTTGCAGGATCTATTTCGCAGATTAAAAGAAGCCAAAGACCGTAAAACACAACTCGAAGAACAGGAAAAAAAGTTCAGTGAACTTGAAAAAAAAATACAAGATGTGCAGACCTGTCGCCTGCAGTTTGTCGATCTCATCGAACGCATTCATGAAACAGACAAACAGCACTCTGATCTATTGAAACAAATCGATCAAAGAGAATATGAGATCAAAAAAATGCTAAAATCGCGGGACAAGGCGCAGACAGACCTGCAACGAGCTCGTGAAAATTTTGAAAAAAGAGACGAAACCAGAGAAAAGACACGTGATTTACAAACCATTCTCGAACTGTTATTGTTGAAAGAAAAAGCACAAAATTTGCAAAACACAGTCAATGAACAATCTCAAAAAGCAGAAAAAGCATCTGCTCTTTATCAGTCAATGTTGCTGCAAGAAAAGCAGACCTATCAGAATCTTATAACCCTGCGCCAAACGCTTCCCGATGTTGCAATCCTGCTGGATCTCAAACAATGGCATCAGAGACAAACCGAACTCTTGAAACAAAAAGAACAAACAAAAGATGAACACCAAAATCAGAATAAAGAGATCGATGAGCTGATACAGCAAAGCCAAGACCTTGTACCTGAACATGCCGGTCTGTTGCCCGACTTTAATGCTTTACTCACTGTACTCGCAAAAGATCGGGAGCGGCTGCAAACTGAACGGAACAACCTGCAGGAACAGATCCAGCACAAATGGGTCTTTGCAAAACTGGGCGAATTTGCCAAAGAGTTAGAACCAGGCTCTCCCTGTCCGCTTTGCGGTTCTTTGGAGCACACACAAAAATTCGACGGCGCTGAACACGAGCAGAAAGTGCAAGAGCTACAACAGCGCCTGGATCAGCTAGACTATTCCCTTGCGCACATTGATAAACAGATAGCCACCCTCAAGCAGAACCAAACCAGTTATCAGCACTATAAAAATGTCCGC
Source organism: uncultured Cytophagia bacterium (assembly GCA_964400115.1). Classification (GTDB taxonomy): domain Bacteria; phylum Zhuqueibacterota; class Zhuqueibacteria; order Residuimicrobiales; family Oceaniaggregativiventaceae; genus Oceaniaggregativivens. The sequence continues at coordinate 9,832 of CAYNUX010000004.1, read as the reverse complement.
GATAATCTGGGCGAAAAAATCGAACAACTGCAAAAAGACCTGGGGGATCACAACAACGCCTATAAAGGATCAAAAGACCAAAAAGATCTGAATAAAATCGATAGCGAACTCGCGCAGGCACAAAAGACGAACGAAAAAATTTCGTCTTTGGAAAAAAATTACACCTTGACCCGAAACCAGACAGAAAAAGCACAAAAAGAAACCGAATCTGCAAAGCAACAGTTCGATCAGGCCACAAAGAGCCTGGATCAAAACCAGGTTCAACAAGAAACACTTTTAACACAATTGCTGCACTTGGAATTTCAACAATATGAGAACAAATCCTTAGAGTGGCTGAGAAGTGCTATTGACAGAGGGAACGAGCTGGTGCTCAAGATGCAAAGCGATCTCGAGCATGCTGAAAAACAGTTTCAGTCAATTCAATCAAGCGTTCAGAAGATGACCGCAGACCAGCAAGCAGATAAAAAGGTCTTACAGCAGCTGCTGGATAAAACCGCGTCATTGAACAAGACACTGCAATCCCGGCTGGACGATTCTCCTTATGAATCCATCGATCAGATCAAAGACATACTTGCCACAGAACTGCACATCAAAGAATCAGAGCAGGAATTAAAGTCTTTTCAGCATGCCCTCTTTGCTGCCAGACAAGCCTTTTCCGAGCTAACAGAAGCCTGTAAAGACAAAGAATATGATCCTGAGCTGCATAAAGAGCGTGAAAAACAGCTGGAAGACCTTCGCAAAAAAAGCGATGACTGGCGGGAACAGGCAGGTGCACAAAAATCTCGTATCGAACAAATGCACCGGGCCCTCGAACAACGCAAAAAACTCGAAAAAGAATTGAGCAAACTCGACCATAGACATGAAAACATTAATACCTTGCGGCAGCTGTTCAAGGGCAGCGGCTTTGTGAATTATATCTCTTCGGTCTATTTGCAAAATTTATGTCAAGGGGCGAATCACCGGTTTCATCGCCTGACCAGACAAAATCTGAGTCTGGTGCTGGGTACAGACAATTCGTTTCAAATCAGAGACTATCTCAATGAAGGAAAATTGAGGAGTATCAAAACACTGTCCGGCGGACAGATGTTTCAGGCAGCTTTATCTCTGGCTCTGGCACTGGCTGAAAATCTGCAGCAGTACAACCAGAGCAAACAAAACTTTTTCTTTTTGGATGAGGGATTTGGCTCACAGGACAAAGAGTCTTTGCAAACCGTGTTCGACACCTTGCAGACGTTGCAAAAAGATAACCGCATCATCGGAATCATCTCGCATGTTGAAGAGCTGCAGCAAGAGTTCGATGTCTATTTGCGCATCGTGAATGACGAGGAAACCGGCAGTCAGGTCAAACCGAGCTGGGAATTGATATAATTTCAGTTCGATCTCATGATGTACAGCCAGCACACAACACAACCCAGCTCATCCTCACCGCAGAGTTTGCAAGGATGCAGAGAAAATCAAAACATTCAGACATAACATCTGTAAACCAGCTGCTTGATTGTTCGAATCCCCTGCGATCCTCATAGCTTTCGGTCCCTCTGCGTTAATCGATTTCTTTGTCTTTGCCGACGAATCGTCATGACTTTTTAAAAAGACGTGACAAAATTGAGGGTTTAGGCTTTTCTTCTTTTTTGCTTGGCTGTTGTTCTGAAGGCTTGCCGGGTTTTCTGTTTCTTTTCTGGGGCGGCCGTCCGCGCCGGGGTTGCGGCCTTTCTGCGCTTTGATATCTGCCCCTCCCTCTGCCACCATGCCTGGATTTATTCGGCCGTGATTCCGGGGTCAAAGGATGATGTACGGAACGCTGCAAAAATTCTCTGGCCAGTAATCCCAATAACCGACCGCCATTCTCTGCCTGCAGCAAATGTTCAACCACCGGGAAATAGCGGTAATGACTCTGGGCCATCGACTCGGGCATGCTGCGGTAACGCTGCTCCAATAAAGAGTGAATGCGCTCGGCGAGTTTGATAGCCAGGAATTCTTCCGAGGGCCGGTAGAATTCCTGTAAAGTCACACCGGATTCTTGCGCCAGACGTTGCAGAACAGGCATTTTTACAGGATCCAGAATGACGATATTTCTCGGTGGCATGGCCGGCTCGTGTGACCATTTTATCATTTCCGAGAATTGGGACAGATCATTGGGCAAATCCATGATCACCCGATGGCTAAAAGCCAGAGATTTGTCATGTCGGGCAGCGATATCTGTGGCAATCATGAAACGGGTTTGCCCCTTCTCAGCCCGTGCTAGTAAGCGTTCTTTGCCTGCCTCCCGCACGATAAAACTCACCCTATAGCCGAATCGATTAAAACGATTTATCCACTCTTTGACATCGCTCTGGGATGAAAAAAGAACAAGAGCCGAAATCGGATTTTCTGCCTCGAGGAAATCAAAAAGAAATTGTTCTTTCTCCGATTTTTCAGCAAGCAGGTATTCGACATGAGGGTTTCCCGTCACAAAAAAATTGACGGGAAAAGCCAGAAAAATGGGGTCCTGTGCGATCTCGCCAATAATTTTTTGAACCAATTTTGATCCACTACCAGAAAAAACAATGTTTTGCCGGTCATCAGACAAATTCGTCACGAGTTTGTTCAGATCTGGAGCCATGCCGCATGATATCAATTCATCGATTTTATCTACAACCAGATACTCTATATGATACAAATCAAGTGCCCGCTTGGTGACCTGGGTATACACGCTGGCCGGGGTACCGATGATAATATGGATTCCCTTGCTCCAGGGATCCGTAGCTGTGGCATCCTGAATCCCATAAATACCTGCAATCTTGATTTCCTGATGAGTTTTGAGCTGTTCCAAATCCTGGTGCGTACGGTGAGCCGACTCAGAAGAAGGCGTCAAAATAAGAGCTTGCACATTGAAATTTTCCGGATCAATTTTTGCAAGAATCGGCATTAAATAGGCAAGCGACCGGCCTTCTTCTGAATTTGTATATACAACGAGATCCTTTTCCGCCATGATGGGAGGAATCACCGCAGTCTGAAGATCATTGGGTTTATCAAACCCGATCTCTTTTGCTGCATTGGTTAATGAAGAATCGAACTGATTAAATACTTCCAAAATATTATCCTTTCTCTGGTTCATTCATCGGTTTTAGAAAAGTCCGCATAAAAGTATTGATAGCGGATACCCAAAAAGTGAACGTGCAAAAAAATCAGCAAAAACAGGTTCTGACAAGGATCAAGAACCGGGGTTTTAAAAGTTATGGCTCTGGTTAATAAATTTGCGGCAAAAGTCAACAAATCACGATCACCCCAGAGTTGAACTATGATTATTAGAGCAATATTCCTGACCGCTATTCTTCAAGGACATAGATTTCACCGGTTAATTCGATCTCTTTAGATTTCACCTCGGTCGTTGAAGCATCGGCCAGACCATCGAATCCGGGTTGTTTACCACCGAGAGAAATTTCAAACTCGCCGGGTTCGACGATGCGCAGATTATTATCATCGACAAGAGAAAACGCTTTAGGATCGAGAGTAAAATTAACCTGTCGTCGCTCTCCGGACTGTAAAAAGATGCGCTGTATTCCTTTTAATGAGCGAACGGGCACGGGAAACGATGCTTTTTTATCCCGGATATAGAGCTGTACCACCTCTTCACCGGCAAAATCACCATCATTTTTCACCGTCACTTGCACGTTGACCTGCTCGTTTGTTTGAACAGATTCAGGAATATTCAGGTCGTCATATTCAAAACGCGTAAAACTCAACCCATACCCAAAAGGAAAAAGGGGTTCCTTTTCCATATAACGGTAGGTTCGGCCTTGCATATCATACTGCCCAAAGTCCGTGAGTTGATCGACAGATTTGTAAAAGGTCACCGGCAAACGTCCGGCGGGGTTATAATCACCAAAGAGCACATCCGCGATGGCCGAGCCTCCGCGTTGCCCGGGATACCAGGCTTCGACAATTGCCGGCACATTATCCGCAGACCAGTTTATGGCCAGTGCGCTGCCATTGAGTAAAACGAGAACAGTAGGTTTATCGAGTTTAAGAATATCCTTCATGAGCTCTTTCTGTACAGCAGGCAAGTCGATCGTCACTCTGTCGCCACCTTTGAATCCATCGACATGAACCTTCATCTCTTCACCTTCGAGGCGCGGAGAGAGGCCCATACACAATACGATGGCATCGCTTTGCTCTGCTTTGATGAGCGCTTCCTGACGCAAATTCTTTCCGTGCATTGCCCATACCAGTTGAGCGTGCGCATCTCCGTGGAATTCCATAAACTCGAACCGGATTTTATATTTTTTTCCTTTTTCCAGTCTTACGGTGCGGGTATCGACACTCGGGTGATGGGTATTGCTCCCTTTGACGAGGAGCGTATCTTGCAGATAAACCCGATACTTGTTAAACGCAAATGCCCCCAATTCATAATCCGTGGTTTTAGGAATGTGCAGATAGCCGGTCCATCGCACACTGAAATTGTCGTCTTGCAGTCGATTATCGGGTGCAGCATCACCCCAATAAAAATCGATTCGTTCATCGATGCGTTTTAAGAGGGGTTCACCCTCGAGTTCATTATTGTCAAAATATTCACCCCAAAGCCCGCGTTCGCCTTCGGGAGTCGTCAAAAGGGTACCCGGTACAGGTTCAACTTTGTGCAGGCCTTTGGCCAATTCACATCCCTGGGCATACAGGATGCGAGTGCTGAGGGAAACTTTATCGCGAATGCCTCTTAACGGGGTTACCGGATTGGTAGGCCATCCGTTATAGTTTCCCAACAAAACATCCAGATCATCGGCATTGGGACCAATCACCGCCAGAGTACCGATATCTTTGGCTAAAGGCAGAACATCATCATCATTTTTTAGCAAGACCATGGATTTTCGGGCGGTATCAAGCGCGAGTTGATCGTTTTCCGGACTGTTATTCACAGAATAAGGAATCCGGGTATAGGAAACCCTGTCCGGCGGATCAAAAAAACCGAGTTTCATACGAGCCATAAACAAACGTTTTAGCGACACATCAAGCTGAGCTTCATCCAGCAAGCCCATTTCGACAGCATCGTTCAGATGAGGATATGTGCTGCCACAATTCAAATCGGTTCCGGCTTGAACAGCCATAGTTGCAGCTTTTTCCGGAGTTTCGACCACTTTGTGATTTTCGTGAAAATCAACGATTGCCCAACAATCAGAAACCACATAGCCCTGAAATCCCCATTCATCTCGAAGAATTTGTTGCAGCAAAAGATTGCTTCCGCAACAAGGATCGCCTCGAAACCGGTTATAGGCGCACATGACCGAAAAGGCTTTGGCTTCAACAATGCAATCGCGAAAATGAGGCAAATAGGTTTCCCGCAGATCGCGTTCACTTATCTGAGCATTAAATGTGTGTCTTTCCGATTCAGGTCCGCTATGCACGGCAAAATGTTTGGGCGTGGCAATGGCTTTGAAATATCGCTCGTGATCGCCGTGCAGTCCTTTGACAAATGCCATGCCGATACGGCCGGTCAAAAAAGGATCTTCCCCGTAGGTTTCCATCCCCCTTCCCCACCTGGGATCGCGAAAAATGTTGATATTTGGGGTCCAAAATGTCAAACCCTGATAGATACCTCGTTTACCCTTGCGAACAAATTCATGATGCTTGGCCCTGGCTTCATCTGAAATGACGGTAGCAACTTTAAAAAGTTGTTGCTCATCAAAGGTCGCTGCAAGTCCGATCGCCTGAGGAAAAACAGTGGCAACACCGGCTCGGGCGACACCGTGAAGGCACTCGTTCCACCAGTTGTACTCGGGAATATTCAAACGAGGGATGGCCGGAGCGTCGTAACGCATCTGAGAGACTTTTTCCTCCAAGGTCATTCTGCTGACCAGATCATCGACACGCTCTTGAAAAGAGAGATCTGGCTTCATAAAGGAAAAAGATTCCTGGCCCATCACAGGTGATGTCACTCCCCAAACGAGCATAAAGAGGATCCGGGTGCAAAAATGGGGTATTGAGGATTGTCTCGCCATATGTCACTCCTCTTTGTCACGGATTATCTTGTCTATTCATTATCTGTCAAAATATTATCAATGATTTTTTGTTCCTCATCTGTCAATTCTGGTGCATCGAGGATCTTGAGATTCTGCTCCAATTGTTCGATTTTGCTCACACCGATTACAACCGAAGTGATTCTTTTGTCTCTTAGCACCCATGTCAGAGCGAGTTGCGCCAGGGTCTGACCGCGATCAGCGGCCACGGTATTGAGAGCCCGTATTTTATCCAGACTTTCCTGTGTCAATCGATCCTTGGTAAGAAACCCGTGTTCCTTGGCCATTCTGGAATCCTGAGGGATTTCGTTCAGATAGCGGTCGGTCAAAAGACCCTGTGCCAGAGGTGAGAAACAAATACAGCCCATGCCATAATCTTCCAGTACAGCCAACAGATCTTGTTCCGGTTCCCGATGGAACATATTGTATTTGGGTTGATGAATGAGGCATGGTGTTCCCATCTCTTCCAATAACTCGGCCGCTTCTGCGGTTTGTGCAGGTGGATAGTTTGAAATGCCTGCATAGAGTGCCTTGCCCTGGCGAACCGCGGAATGCAGAGCACCCATGGTTTCTTCCAACGGCGTATCCGGATCGTAGCGATGGGAATAAAAAATATCCACTGTTTCAAGGTGCAAACGCTTGAGACTGTCTTCGAGACTTGAAAGCAGATATTTGCGCGAACCCCATTCGCCATAGGGACCGGGCCACATATAATAGCCAGCTTTGGTGGAAATGAACATTTCATTGCGATATGAGTGCATATCGAGCAAGACACGGCCAAAATTTTCTTCAGCCGAGCCAGCAGGCGGGCCGTAATTATTGGCCAGATCGAAATGAGTGATGCCTGAATCAAAGGCCCGATAAATGATTTCCCGACCGTTTTCCAGGCGATCCACACCGCCAAAGTTATGCCAAAGACCCAATGAAAGCACAGGTAACCGAATGCCACTCATGCCGCATCGCCGGTAGATCATGTTTTGGTACCTGTTTTCTAAAGCTGAATAGCCCATTATTCTCCTCATACAGCTTATTTTTAACTAAAGCCTTATGCTTGAAAACTATCGGCCTGGACATATGCCTGAATCACCGCTTTTTCTCCCTCTGCACCGGGTTTTGAGTTGCCGTGCTCCATGCCGACAATCAATGAAGGATCTTTTTTGTAAATCCACTTGAAAATATTTTTATAGTTAATTTCACCGGTGCCGGGTTCTTTGCGACCGGGATTATCGCCTACCTGAAAATAACCGATCTCACTCCAGGCCCGTTCCATATTGGGGATAAGATTACCTTCGGTGATTTGTTGATGATAGATATCGAACAAAATCTTGCACGACGAGCTGTTCACTGCACGGCATATCATATAGGCCTGAGGAATTTTTGTGAGGAACAACCCGGGATGATTGGCCCAGGGATTCAGCGGTTCGAGCACCATAACGAGTCCGCTGGGTTCACAGATTTCAGCACATCGCTTGAGATTGTCGATAACAAGCGTGGTCTGATAGTCCCATTCGAGTCCGAGATCAAAGCGACCGGGAACCACAGTGCAATATTTGGCATTCACCCGCTTGGCCACCTCGACAGAATCGCGCATATCCGCCAATATTTTATCGACAACCTCTCTATTGTCTGTAGCAAAAGTGACATTATTAAAATCTGCTGTAGCTACAAACACACCCATTTCCATATCGAGACGAGTCATTTCACGCGCAATCGATTCCTGAACCCCCACTTCTTTTTTCCTCATGCCATTATCTTCCAGGGCACGAAATCCTTGATCAGCCATAAATTTTAATTGATCGATAAGATCCACGCCGGCAGAATTCTTGAACATGCCAAAATGGGGAGCATATTTAAGTTTAAAATCGTATTTGCCAGCGGCCTGAGCACGACTGCTCATCGTTGCAGAGACAGCAGTAGCCCCTGCTAAAGAGGTTCCGATAAATTGACGTCTGTTCATTGTTTTCTCCTATTCATGACCCCAAAACTCCTTGAGTAGCTTGCGCCTGCGGCGAATTTCTTTGGCCGTTTCTGCAGCTTGTTCGGCATACGGTCCATCGGGTTGTACTGAAACAGCCTTGCCCAATTCGCTTAAAGCATTGTCATATTCTTTTTTGTTCTTTTTATGATAAGCCATACCCATAAAATAATGCGGAGCACCCAGACTGGGCCTGAGCGCTGCTGCCAGTCCGAATTGTTCAATGGCGTCCCAGAGCTGGCTATTATTCCGGGTTTTAGATAGTTTGCGACCCATGGCCATATGAAAATGATATTTGGCATCCTTGTTATCGGGTTTTAGTTCCAGTGCCTGTTCCAGCAACGCAATGGCTAAATCAAACTCTTTATCAGGGATAAGGGCTTTGCCTTTTTCAGTCAAATCTCGGGATGCCTGTTCCAGACTGTCCAATGCCGAGATGGCAACGGTAAAGGGTTGTGTATTCTCGGCAAATTCGAGACCGGTTTGAAATGTCTCCCGGGCACTGCCATGCCATCCCATATCCTGGTACAGCCGCCCCAGACCCAGATATGCTGCGACAGTGGTTGAATCGACTTTTAAGGCATCTTTATAATTTTGGATCGCCTGATGATCAGTCTCTTTTTTCCTGCCAGAGTCGGCAATCGTTGTAATCACGGCAGCCAGGGTTTGTTGAAAAGTGGTATCACTCGGACTCTTTTGCCAGGCCTGATTTAGAGCCCATCTGGCACTGTCCAGTTTACCGATCTGTTGATAAGCACGTCCCATCAAATAATAGGCATCTGCACGGGAAGAATCTGCATTGACCACTCGCTTGCACTCTTTAAGGGTCAGTTGATATTCTCCGGTATCGTAATATTGGGATGCCTTTTTCAATGGCGCACAACTTGCAATGATGACAAAGAGCGCCACTATCCATTTTTTATATTGCATGATACCTCCTAAAATAACCAAATCTAATGAATTACACAATTTCTTTTTAAATTGAAACCATCAAGATCTTTTTTAGAAAATACACAATTTAGAAAGCATTGACATTTGGGGGCACAAAAAGATCACTAAAAGACCTGAAAAATAAGAGTATCTTGAGGAAAAGAAGACGAGTGGAAGGAAATTAAGCAAAATCCGCTCTTCAAGGTTGGGTTAGGGGTTCAGACCCCACATAATTGGCCAATCGGTCTCGCAAAAACAAACGAGCACGGTGCAGGTTGGATTTTACGGCAGCCAACGTCATATCCAGCATTTCGGCTATCTCTTTGAGTGAATATCCTTCAATATCCTTGAGAATAAAGACTGAACGGAATTTCGGAGGCAGTTCTTCGATAGCCTGTTGCATGGATTCGCGCAATTCGTTGTTGATTACCGTATTTAAAGGATTGTTTCCCAAAGCCCGATTGAATGAGTCGATTGTGTTCTGACTGATATCATTTTGTGACTCGTCCAGATCAACAGCCTCTTTTTTTCTCGCCCGTAAACGCATGAGTGCATAATTGGTGGCAATACGATAAATCCAGGTAGAAAGAGAAGATTGGCTCTTGAACGTAGGCAATGCCTGAAACACTTTTAGAAACGTCTCCTGAAGCACACATTCTGCTTCTGTTTCATTGGCTAATAATTTTAGGGCAGTATTATATACCAATCGCTCGTTATCGCTGACAATTTTTGCCTGAGCAGATTTTTCGCCTCGTATTGCTTTTTCTAAAAGTTTTTTCTCTGTACTATAATCACCGTTCATAATAGCCTGTCTTTATTTCTGTAGCTTGTAAATATAACCAAATTAGAAAAAAAGTGCAAGAGGTTTCGGAACGCTACCTACTTTCCCCAAAAAAGACCGAGTTTTGCCCGAGTAAAAAAATTCAAACCTGGCAAAAAT
>CAYNUX010000003.1:28679-33236 GCA_964400115.1 uncultured Cytophagia bacterium | reverse complement strand
TGCAACACAGCCCCCCAAAGATGGATAGAGCGTCTGCAGAAAATATCGTAAAAAAGTTTTGTTTTTAAGAAACTTTTTCCCTCATCGGTCTGTCTCTCCTTTCGTATAAAAAAAGCTATGAGGATGGATTCTTTTTTCTCACAGCGACTCCGGCCCTGGATATCGGCGACAAAGAGATCCAACCCAAAGATATCACCTTTGTCCTGGACAAGATCACCGAAATCACCCATGCCAGCCGGACGTATATTTCCCCATCTGAGGATATCGAACTGAAAATTCAAAGATTTTATGACAAGATCCGGTCACCGGTGCTCACCGATGTCTCTCTGGTGTTCGATTCACGGGCCGGGCCCTACCAGATGCATCCATATCCTCTGCCGTGTCAGATGTAAAAATGATCTTCGCTTTAAAACTTTGTGCCCTTTCCCTTATAAGGTGGGCCAGACAATAAATTTATGGTTAATATTGTTGGGGATTCTGATTCTGCCTGCACTGCAAGACCTCTCCTCAGCTCTCCGCCTGTCCGGCGTTTAGGCTGGCCCTGGATATCAACCCGGTAAAGCGCATCCTGATCTACGACAAACCATTCCGGGAACTCGTTCAGTCGCGGATAATTAACCGGTAAATTAAAAAACAGCCGATGTCGGGGGACATCGAATCGAATGAACCCCTCCCATGGCGACTCGCATTCGAGCGTTAGTAAAAGTCCGTTTTCCCTTTTGACCGCCCCCAGTGACAGATCGGCTCGCCAGGGTTCGAGCCAGGTGCCCTGAGATTTCATCAGGGCAAACATCAGGGCTGTGCGCACATAGTTACCATCGCCATACCACTCTTCGATGATGCCATCATCTCTTTGACGCCCCAGGAAACGCTTTACACAGGTGTCCAATACCGCAAAGGTTCGCTCATTCGGCAGACGATTCAGAAACACGATTGCGCTTTCAATGGCATCAGAATAGGCATTGGAGCCATAGTTTCGGCCGCTGCCCAGGGGATCATCCAGATAGGTGGGCTTTTCGGTGACAGCCTGAAGGGCCTGTTGTGTGGCCTGCAAAAACCGCGGCTCTCCGCTGATCAAATAGGTGGTATAGACGGCATTAAAAAGATAGCCCCAACAATGAGCATGCCGCTCGTCGATGATCTCACCAGTAGAGGGTTTGATCCTGGAAATCCAGACTCCATCTTTATTCAGACCGGTCTCTAACAACCGATCTACCAATCGAATCATCGGCGCCTTAAATTCCTCAAAGCGAGAATGATTGGTTTCTTTGAGAAAGAGCACCCATTCGGACAACCCGCCGACGATCTCGTTGCCATGGTCTGCAAAATTAAACATATCGGTTTCCGGTTGGCCAGCGTCGAGATCCCAAATGTGAGCTGGTAAACCATTGGATTTGGGAATGACCTCTTTGAAATAAAAATCAACTATAGCCATGGCCTGTTTTACATACCGGGGTTCTCTGGTCAGATAGCTCAACCGGGTCAGGGCTTGTAAAAACTCTCCATTGACTTCATCACTCACCGAAGGCACACGTCCATATCGGGTTTCAAAGGGAGCATGTTTGATCATATCATCCACAATACCACGCATGCGTTCATACCAGGCATGGTGCCCCAAAAGCTCGGTCAGCGGAATCAATCCATCCTTGACATACTCGCAAGAACCAAACATGATACGATTCAAATCAGCGGTTTCATGTTCAAATCCCGCTCCGCCCGGTTTGACATTGTCTGAAAGCCGGCCGATACGGGTGGAATGCCAGAGTTCCTGGCGCAGAATCTCGTGCATTTGATTGTGATATACATCGCGATCGGTAAAAAAGGCAGCCATGACCAAAAAAGGATAGAGATCAGCTGCCGAGTCGCGCACAACCCAGGTCCTGTTATCACCGCGGCGCGGCAAGAGTTTGGTCACCGGATCCAGGCGTTTCAGATAGGCCTGCAACACGTGATGGCTGCGCACCAGAGCTTCACGTACCTGCTGACCGTTGCATTGAGCGAGGTGCACCGGATCAGCGCTCAGGATGGATTGGGATAACATTATCGTGAATAACATCACTAGCATTTTAATACACATGGGATCCTCTGTTGTTCAAAAGCCATGATGGACTGTATACGAGAAAGAGGAGGGAAAAGACAAACTAGTAAAAACTTGTTTTGACTAATTTTTCGATCGTGATGACCAGCATCACAAGATCTATTTTTTCAATTAAAGAATTTAGCGGTTTTATGCAAGAGAAAAATGGGTCATAAAGGGGAGCACTCTACCCTTTTTGCTTTGCGGACTCGTTATATTTTTGATTCTTGATCTCTGTTTCACATTGGCAGGAATGACAATCTTACTAGATGTTGTTGGGATGCGATCTGCACGCGGACATAATACTCGAAATGAACAGTTAACAGGACCTGAATAAAGCAGCGACAGGTATGACATTAACACCATTCAAAGCATAATATTCTTGTCCTGTGTAAAACAAATACATTTTTACATTTTTAAATTTTTTTTCATATTTTTAGAAAATTCCAATAAATTGCCAATAATCCTTCCATATTTTCCATGTTTGAAAGTTGCATCAAATCTCTGGTAAAATAGGTATCCCGATAATTCTGCAACAAGTCAATGCAATCCTGTTCATGATCTTGCTCAAGTATTTCCGGAAATGATCCATAGTGTTGTGCAAAAGAGAGCAAACGTTGTGCCTCAGCAAGCTGAAGCGGATTTGCCTGCTCTTGAAACAAGTGATGGGTCGGAGGCCCCCAATTTTCCCCCCAACATGCAGTGGGCAAAGAATATAAGCGAATGCGTCCTGCCAGCGTATCAACCATGGAACCGAGCAAGCCAATTGAACTTGAACCTGTCATGAGTATGTGAGCATTTTTGTTATCAATTGCATATTTGACGGCAATGGTAAGCTCGGGTTTTCGCTGGATTTCATCGATTATGGCTGTGGGCCCTAAAGAGTCTACAAGGCCTTTTGCATCTGTGCCGGCCCAACTCAAATAATCAAGATTATCCAGCGTGACATACCGGTATTCCGGGAACTGCATTTTCAACAGTGTTGTTTTGCCGCACCGTCGCGGACCAATAATGAGACCGCTCTTTTTATCATCAATTTTTAGCCATCTTTTAAACATAGTTTAAATATAACGTGGATATTTTTAAAGTCAAGTTAAAAAGTATCTATGTTTTTTCGCAACAGTGGATAATCGGGATCGGACCTACGAAAGTTATTGTTTCTCAATAAATTGGCTTGATTTGTCTGAATCCTGATTTGGTCTAAGGTGTTGAAAATATTGATCGATAAAAAACAAAAGTCATTGATTTTTCCTTAAATTAAGACCGCTTTAGGGTGAACACCTTTATGGCGATGCACGCGACTAGTGCGATGAGCGTGCTCACTCTATCTGTTCTCATAACCCAAATCTTCAAATCTCAAAACAGACCGATGAAACCAGGCCTTTGTTGATGATGAAAAAGATACCAAAAAAGCCCTATCGCTGACCAATAGAATCTGCTTTTAGAACACGCGTCAGTGTGCCAGTTCCCATCATAATAAAAAATCGAGAGCGATAGGAGTGGGGCAGAGCCGGAGCGGACCAAACCATGATCGTTGTTCATCACCAAGAAGGAAAATTTGGTGTTTGTCCTGCTTTCCATCCGAAAAAGCACTAACTTGGCCGGTGCAGCAAAAGAGGCAAAACGCAAACTGGCCAACACAAAAGCCCTAGCGGAATCGCTCGCTTTCTCGTCCCGTTTTTTGTATATTGATAAAAAGAGGAGGGCTTGTGAAAATCTTGCTTACCGGTGCAAACGGCTATATCGGCAAACGGCTGCTGCCGATTTTAATCGAAAACGGCCACCGCGTGGTTTGTGCGGTGCGTGATCCAAAGCGTTTCACTCCGCCCGAATCGCTGCGCGATTCGATCGACATCATCACCGTGGACTGGCTGGATGAGCCGGTTCCCGATTTGCTTCCCGCAGATATTGACGCGGCCTATTATTTGATTCATTCCATGTCATCGTCGCTCACAGATTTTGAATCTCTGGAAACCCGGTCTGCCGAACATTTCAGCCGTGCAATGTCGCACACCAAAGCGAAACAAATCGTTTATCTCAGCGGCATCAGCAACGAAAAGAATCTGTCACGCCATCTTAAATCACGCCAACAGGTGGAGCATGTCCTGCAAGCCGGACCCGTGCCCGTGACCGTGCTGCGCGCCGGCATCATTGTCGGATCGGGCAGTGCCAGCTTTGAGATCATCAGGGACCTCGTTGAAAAGCTGCCGGTGATGATCGCGCCGCGCTGGCTGCTGACCAAAACCCAGCCCATTGCCATCGGTGATGTGCTCAGGTTCCTGCTTGGGGTTTTACACGACGCTGAATCCATCGGCGCCACCGTTGACATCGGCGGACCAGATGTCCTCACCTACAGGGATATGCTGCTGCAATACGCCAAAGTGCGACAGCTCAAACGCCGCATTTATATCGTGCCGGTGATGACCCCGCGGTTGTCGTCCTACTGGCTCTATTTTGTTACCAACACCTCGTACAAACTG
>CAYNUX010000003.1:0-28669 GCA_964400115.1 uncultured Cytophagia bacterium | reverse complement strand
AAAATCCGTGTCGTCTGCCGTCCCAACGACCTGGCCGACCGGCTCGATATTCAGCCGCTCTCATACAAAGACGCGGTCGAACAGGCGCTGGCAATCATTCAACAGCAAACCGTGCCCTCTAGCTGGATCGACTCGTACATCACTTCATCTGCCGAGGCTAAAATCGCACCACATGTTGAGGTGCCGGAATTCGGCGCCTTTCGCGACGAGCAGAGGGTCCCGCTAGGCTCATCAGTGGATCAAGTGTGGGAGCGAGTGTGGTCCATCGGAGGCAAGAACGGCTGGACTTGCTGCAATTTTTTGTGGAAACTGCGCGGTTTTCTCGATCTGCTCAGCGGTGGTATCGGCCTGCGCCGCGGCCGGCGCGATCAATATGATCTGCGACCCGGCGACGCCCTGGATTTCTGGCGCGTGCTCATTGCCGATTCGAAAAATCTGCAACTGTTGCTGTTTGCCGAAATGAAACTGCCGGGCGAGGCCTGGCTTTATTTTCATATCCATCAGCCACAGGACGCCAAACCCGAGTTGGAACAAACCGCCACCTTTCGGCCCATCGGGCTCTGGGGACGCGTTTACTGGGTTCTGCTGAAACCTTTTCATCTGTTCATCTTTCGCGGTATGGCCCAGCGCCTGGCAAAATAGGAAAGGTGCAATGAAAAATGGCTAACAGCATTGTGTGGCAATTTTATGTGTCCGGGATATTCATGATATGGCACTCGAATATCTACGTCAGGTATTTTTTCATCTGATATTTTTCGGCCCAGGCCTTGCGCTCGTCTTTTTCCAGAGATTCCATAAATGATTTCCAGCCGGGACACCAGTTGGCGTGCCAGCGCCACAATCGACCTAAAAACGATTTGGGCTTTGCGTCATATTTGGCCCGAAAGGCACAGTCTGCACAATTTGCATCAGCCATGAAAAACTCCTTTCTCTGAGATCAAAAAGAACAACATCCCTGAATTTGAATACAGAATTGAATCCAAATGTCTTTTTAAAAATCCGGCAAAGCATGCAACACCCGGATAGGCTGCGGAGGAATATCCATTGTTTTTTCACCATCACCTTGTTCGACTTTTTGAACAAAGATATGCAGCGAGTTGTGACGAAATAGGGTTGTATTGATCATGTTTCTCGCCCAACCATCCAGAGTCACAGTTGAGACCTGTACGGAAGATTCTTTGTTTTGCTCTGCGAAACCAAAACTCAACAGGATCAACCCTAAACACCAACACACGCATACCATCGTTTCATGCATCATTCCTCCGGTCTTTTTTAAAGCAGTGTAATCAATTGTTCATCCCAAAGGATTCAATCCTGCTAAAACCAAAATATCAAACACCGCTCCGATTTTAGCGCCAGGAGGGATGAGCTGCCACCACACAATCAAAAGACAAAACAAGAGTGCGCTGGATGTCAGCGCTATTGCTGGTCACCAAAAGCGCGCCGCCAAAAGTCCGTATCCGGTCATGATGAGACCCAGCATGGCGGCTAGCCAGAGCGGACTCGTGATTCTGCCTGTGAGCGAGGCTAGAGTGATATCGCGCCAAAAATCCATGACTCGCCTTTAAACCCGGCCCCGCTTTGCATCCAGGGCTCCCCTTGCATCATCTCTTTATGGGCAGTAAGCATTGTAAAGGTGATTTTCCTTTGATTAGGCTTTCTAGCTGCAAAATGGAACCCCCTAATCCACGTGCCCAGGATCGTTAGGATCGCGGCCATAGAGACGAATCATGCCATTGAGCCGGTCTTTTAAATCAGACGGAATCTGGTCAAAGGTAAACCGCCATTTCCAGTTGCCATTGAGTGTGCCGGGTGTGTTCATTTTGGCTTCACTTCCGAGTCCCAACAGATCCTGCATGGTGAGAATCGTGACATCAGCGACCGATTTCAAAGCCATAGCGATCATATCCCAGGGAATATGTTCTTTATCCAGCCATTTGTTGATATAGCGACCCAACCGGCTTTTTGTGGCCTCATCGCTCTCGACAAACCATCCCTTTACCGTATTATTATCATGGGTACCGATATAGAGAACACAATTTTGAACGTGGTTGTGAGGAGCATACAAATTTTTGGGCAAAGAATGATCAAAGGCGAATTGCAGTACCTTCATACCAGGAATATCAAAATCAATCAAAACCTGCCTTACATCATCCGTGATATGACCAAGATCCTCTGCAATAATAGGTAAGGCCGGGAATCTCTTTAACACTGCATTCAGAAAATCATGTATCGGTACTTGCACCCAATTGCCATTGATGGCTGTGGTCTCTTTGGCAGAAACTTGCCAAAAGGCGACCATTCCCCGAAAGTGATCGATTCGAATTTGATCGTACAGAGTGAGATTATGCCCGATTCTCATTAGCCACCATTCAAAGCCGGTCTCTTTTAAGCGTTGCCAATCAAATATAGGATTCCCCCACAGCTGTCCGGTTTGGCTAAAATAATCAGGGGGTACACCCGCAACAACTGTTGGTCGTTTGTATTTATCCAATTTAAACAAATCAGGATGACTCCAAACATCGGCACTATCATAATTGACATAATAGGGTATGTCTCCGACGATATGAATTCCTTTTTCATTACCATAGTGTTTCAATCTTTGCCATTGCTCAAAAAAGATAAACTGAATAAAACGGCCATAATGCAACTCTTTTTTGAGTTCTTTTTTTAATGCCTCCACCTTTTTCTGGTCGCGAGTTTTTATATCATCAGGCCAATCGATCCAGGCTTTCTGATTAAAATGAATCTTGAACGCACGAAAGGTCACATAGTCTTCCAACCAGGCAGAATGATCCTGGCAGAATTGATTAAAAGCAACCCGGAAAACAGGTTCTTTTTCCTGAAACCGTTCAAATGCTCTGGCCAGCAAACTCTCTCGACTATGAATAACCTTTTCAAAGTCGACCTCATGGTCAGGAAAAGGACCCATTTTTTCCAGATCAGCCGGAAGCAAGAGGTCACTTTTTATCAGTTCTTCGGGACTGATCAATAATGGATTGCCGGCAAACGCAGAAGCGCTGCTATAGGGAGAGTTGCCGGACATGGGATTCGTGGGACTCAGCGGCAAGATTTGCCAAACCTGCTGATTAATTTCGCTCATAAAATCAACAAACCGATAGGATTGAGTGCCCAAATCGCCGATACCGTACGACGAAGGCAAAGAGGTAACATGACATAATAGTCCACAAACGCGTTTTTTAACAGACACAGATCACCTTTTTTTTAATGCAGTATAGCGGATTGTTTGAGTCTAGTAACAATACCTTTGAGTGAAAAATTTAAAATACCTAAACTTTTCTCCATAATCAAACAAAAGATGAACACTCGATAGAGCTGGAGAATGTTTTCCCTGAATGTAGACCTAAAGCAGGTCGGGGATGATAAAATATCCCCTCCCTAGGATTGCTAGCCGAACGCTATTTAAGGTTGCGAAGGCGGGCGACGATCAATTGATCCAACTGGTGCAAAAAGCGGGAACGGTCTTGCTTTCCAAAGGGGGCAGGACCACCGGTTTGTTCACCGGACTGACGCAAGCTGGCCAATAAATCCCGGGTCGCCACCGATATGCCAATATTTTCCTCTGTAAACAGCCTGCCATTTGGGGCAATCGCCTCAGCACCCTTTTTCAGGCATCTCGAGGCCAAATGTATATCCGCAGTCACCACGATATCTTTTTGATCAATTTGGTCTGCAATCCAATCATCGGCTGCGTCAGGGCCCTGATCAACTACTTTTAGTGTCAGAAAAGCATGATTCGGGAGGCGGAGCCATTTGTCGGATACAAATGTGACAGCCAAATCATATCGGCTGGCAACCCGGATGATCTCTTGTTTGACAGGACAGGCATCGGCATCGACATATATGTGCAAGTGTTTCACCTCCGGAATTCAGTACAACAAACCTTTAAGGAGCCTGGCACTTGCCAGACAAAACAGGGTAGCGTTTATGGCATAGAGTAGTTCAGATCTGCATCTTCAATAATCAGAATCCAGTCATTGCCCTTTCCCATTGTGGGCGGAGTATACGTTTGAATGCCTGCAGTATCTCCAGTATGAATGGTATCACTGAATCCGTAACGGGGATCGAACCATATCTCTTTGCGCCTTTTTGCTTTAATAAATGATTTGTCTACAGTAAAAGGCACTCCTCTGGGCGAATAGATAATCGCAAAGGTGCTGTCCGCAGCCAGAGACGCGCGAATTTTTCCTCCACCGGAATGTGGGCCTGACAAGATCATGCTCTGACAGGGGATGAGTTTGAAAAAAGGCCGTACCGTAAACAGATGTTTTAGCAGAGTCATTTGATCAGCCCCGGGATGAACGATCGCTTTATGCCAGGGAATTCGGCCATCGAGAACACCCTTTACATCTTTATCCACCATTTGCCACACACTGTTATTGCCAAAGGTATGCCCGCAAGCGCCTGAAAGAATCGCCCAATAGGCGGCCTGGCGACAGTCATAGTCGGTAAATTTATCTTTCCAGTCATTGCCGGAAAAATAGAAACCAACCGGAATATTTTCATACCTCGGTTCACCATCCAGAGTGGGTTTGATGGGTTTGAGAGAATAATCGTGCTCAATGAACAATCCGTTATCGTGATCATGTGCACCATGCGAGGACTGGACCATATTGAAATCCAGCCAGCCGACTTTATGAAAATAGTCTGATGAAAACCCCGGGCCGCGAGGATGAAACGTCATCAGATGATTTCCGCCATCCCCCTCTCGCAATCCCTGAGCCATGGCGATAACGGTTTGCCGTTCGGTCTCGGTGTGAATGTTATGGTCCCCTCCCAGGATCCATATGACAGGTTTGTCTTTATAGCGCTCACCGAGAAATCGCCCATATATCAGGGCATTTTCAGGTGTAAAAATGGTTTGGTCGGAATTATTTTCGCTCCAATATTTTCCCCAGCACGGCAACATTCCAATATACAGTGAAAGTTGTTCGGCCATATCGACGATGTCATCGACATGTTTAAAATAATCCTCATTGGGCTGGGTTGGATCTTTGTCTTTCAAGGGCAACTCTCCATAAGCATTGGGACCGGAAATCCCGTCATGCTCTGCCAAAACCACAGCTTGAATCACGGTGAATCCCTTTTCGGCGCGGTTTTGCAGGTATTTTTTAGCCTCTTCCCGGTTCAGGCGATGAAATAGCATCCAGGCGGTATCACCCAGATAGAAAAAAGGAGTGCCATCCTCATGCTGCAAATAGCGTTGATTGTCACTCACTCTTAGTTTTTGCAGGGCAAAAACTCGAGTTCCTGAAAAAACCACACATAGGATCACCAGGAATACGATGATTCGTTTTTGCATGATCGCTTCCTTTTAAATTCGGTTTATGCATACATAGTCTAATTATGGCTGGGTATTAAAAATCAAAGATACAACAATATATTTATTTTCCCAATACAAAGCTGAATAAAAAGCCGACACCAGGCTTGGAGCACATTTTGGATTTCTTATAAACTTGTTGAATGTTTTTAATAATTATCGTTCATTTAAACTGAAAATCAAAACCACACCAAATGCTTGGATGTAAAGGAGAGATGATGAAAAAGATATGGCCAGCACTTTTGTTGTTATTGTTCCTGAACCCGATTCGATCCGAACCGATATATCCCGTCGAAAATATCAATCCCGATCTGCTGAATCAAAGATGGAGTGCCGAATGGCTCTCTCATCCAAATCACTCTTTATTTGATTATGGGGTATTTCATTTTCGCCGGTCATTTGATTTAAATAATCTTCCCGAAACATTTTTCGTTCACGTTTCTGCGGACAATCGCTACAAACTGTATGTCAATGGTCAACGAGTGAGTATCGGACCCGCCAGGGGAGATCTCGAACAATGGCGATTTGAAACCATCGATCTGGCGCCATTTCTGCGGTCAGGAAAAAATGTTTTGGCAGCTGTGGTGTGGAATATGGGGCAAGAGATTCCTTTTGCACAGGTCACCTATCAAACCGGATTTTTAATGCAAGGCAATGGCGAAACCGAAAAGATTGTCAATACCTCTCCTGAAACGTGGCGCATCTTGCACAATAAAGCATATTCCCCTCTTCCTGTTGACAAGAGTGCGTTGAGAGCATTTATCGTTATAGGGCCAGGTGATGATATCGATGCATCATTATATCCATGGGGTTGGAACGAGATCGATTTTGACGACAGCGCATGGCTCGAACCTCAATCTCTGGGCAGAGCAGTCCCCTATGGAATTCGCCAATGGAGCCAGCCCTGGGCCCTCGTACCCCGCATGATTCCAGCCATGCAGGATTCACTGGTCCGTATCACAAAAATCGCGCATTGTACCGGCGATCCCCATCCTGATTTTCTCACAGGAACCGGAGACTGGACCATCCCCCCCAATACCCGGGTGACCGTCCTGCTCGATCAGGAAAGCCTGAACACAGCCTATCCGCATCTTTTACTCAGCAAAGGCGACAAAGCGACCATCACACTCACCTACTCTGAAGCTCTGTTTGACAAAAAACGCCAAAAGGGTCATCGAGACCACATAGAAGGAAAATCGATTATAGGCTATAAAGACCGTATCCGCCCGGATGGAGGGGATCGACGCCATTTCGAGACATTATGGTTCCGGACATTCCGATTTATCGAGATAGAAATTCAAACCGCCGGGCAACCGCTTGTTCTGCATGATTTTTATAGCAGGTTCACCGCATACCCATTTAAAGATGTCGCAACCTTTGAAGCAGATCTGAAAAATGTGGAAAACATCTGGGAGGTGGGTTGGCGCACCGCCAGGCTCTGTGCAAATGAAACCTATTATGACTGTCCCTATTATGAACAACTACAATACGCCGGGGATACCCGCATCCAGACGTTCATTTCACTCTATGTCTCTGGGGATGACAGACTGATGCGCAAGGCGATTCAACAATTCAAAGACTCACGCAACGCAGAAGGGCTAACTCAGAGTCGCTATCCGCATTCGCTGCCACAGATCATCCCTCCCTATTCATTATTCTGGGCGGCAATGGTACACGATTACTGGATGCTGCGCGATGATCAGGAATTCGTTGCCAGTTTTCTTACTGATATAAAAGCTGTCCTTTACTGGTTTGAGCAACATATCAATCCCGCAACAGGCATGCTCGATCCCTTACCCTGGTGGAACTTTGTCGACTGGGTTCCTCCCTATCCAAGCGGTGAGCCCATTGCGACCAAAGTGGGCAATTCGAGTGTCGTGACATTACAATACGTCTATTTGCTGGATATGATGCAAGAGTTGTTCGATGCATTCGATCTCCATATTGCAGCACAACATTTTCGAGAAATCTCAAATCTGCTCAAAGAATCGACTCTGACTCTCTGCTGGGATGAAGAAAGAGGCCTGCTCGCGGATGACCCCACAAAAGAGTTGTTCACTCAGCACGCCAATATCATGGGGATCTTGACCGATCTTTTTCCACAAAATCAGCAAAACGATATCATGACAAAAATTCTGACCGATACAACCCTGACAGAATGCACCTTTTATTATAAATTCTATCTGTTCAGGGCTATGCAAAAACAAGGCTTTGCAGATCAATTCACTGAACAGCTCAGACCGTGGCACGAGATGCTGGATATTGGCTTGTCTACATTTGCAGAAAAGCCGGAACCCACCCGATCCGATTGCCATGCCTGGAGTGCCTCACCGCTGTATGAATTTTTGGCGACCATTGCCGGAATCCTGCCCGCAGAACCCGGCTTTAAAAAAATAAAAATAGCGCCCGCCCTTGGGCCTTTAACTCGTTGCCGGGCTACAATGCCCCATCCCCAGGGCGAGATCATGGTCAACCTGGAAAGAATAGGCGATACAGGATTAAAAGCAGAGATCCGATTGCCAGAAGGATTGACGGGTGAATTGCAATGGAACAACCGCACCGTATCCCTCTATGGTGGCAGCCAGACGGTCATTGTCGATAAAAGCACGGAAATTTACTGACCGAATGTCCGACAATAGAACCCGGTCAAAAGGCACAATGACCGGGTTCTGAGATGGGAATGCGGGCCCCATAGCAGAAGGGAATATCTCGTTTCCTTTACGCCTCTTTTTTGAAACAGTTTCCTGAGAGTTGGGTTCGAACATTTCGATTTTCAGAAAATGGCTGGCACCCTTTAAGAGTCATTGCGGTATCCCAAGGATCAGCTCTCAAGAGGACAGCTAATCCTTGGGTCTTTAGAATGAACCCTGTCGAGAACAAACCACAAGCTCCTGGTCATTAACACACGGTTCTATATGCCTGAATGATGGCCTTTAAAAATTCATCCTGGTCAGCCTGCCACCAGCGATTTGAAAAGATTTCTACCTCATGGAATCCTTCAAATCCGGCATGCTCTACCCACTCCCGGATCTGGGGAATATCGATACAGCCCTCCCCCATTAACCCGCGATCATTGAGCAGATCAACCGTGGGGGTTCGCCAGTCGCATATATGAAACGCCCACAGATATCCCGATTCACCACAACGACGGATTTCATCTTGCAAATCGGGGTCCCACCACAGATGATAAACATCGACAGCCACACCCACCAGAGGGTGATCGAGGTCATCACAGAGATCATTAGCCTGCTTTAAGGTATTGATCGCGGAACGGCTATCCGCGTACATGGGATGAAGAGGTTCGACAGCGAGTCGGATTTTCTTGTCTTCACAATCAGGCAAAACCGCTGCAATGCCTTCAAAGATATGCCTGCTGGATTCTTCCAATGACTGTTGGGGATCTGCACCGCAGACCAGAACGATCATAGGAGTCCCCAAAGCAGCAGCCTCGTCAATGGCACGGCGGTTATCGTCAATAGCTTTTTGGCGATCTTGAAGATTTACTGCCGGAAAAAAACCGCCCCGGCACAACGAAACTGGCGTCAAACCGGATTTGATGATTTTCTGTCCGATTTTATAGGGATCACGGTTTTCCAGCCACTGACGCCATACAGTGATTCCATTCACACCGGCGGCACTAAACTTTTCAATAGCAGTTTCGATATTCCAGGGCTTTGTGGTGATCGTATGAATACACAATTTCGACAAATCATGAATCGGTGTCATTGCTCATCTCCTCATTTTTCCGGCTATAATATAGTCAATTTTATTCCTGACACCAAGGTTTAAGACGGTGGAGTGAAGCATTTTCTCAGGCGCTCATCTGCAGAGCAGGCCAGAGCGGATCAAATCCACAGGTAAGGGTTCTAGTTTTCAATCAAGAGGAAGAAAGAGTTGGCGGAACAACACAGCTGCTGCTCCGCCAAAAGGAATCATTTGTGGGCGGATTTAACTGCATCCTGTGCGGTATAGGTTCCCTGAGCTACTTTGGGAACAAAATCATCCAGTGAATCGGCATCAAAAGCCAGTTTTTTACCCTCTTCACTGGATTTATAAGCAGACATGAGCATCTGCACCACTAAAAGTCCGTCATGCAGAGTTTCTTTGGGCATTTTGCCCTCGAGAAAACAATCCACCATATACTTGTCTTCGTCTATATACCCATAGACCAGTTCTTCATTTGGCAGTACCGGCATCAGACCCTGTTCGGCAAACTGTTTCTCTACCAGATCTTCCCCCTCTTTGCCCTTGACATTCCGGCTGAAAAATACATTCAGATCGGGTTCCAGAGAATTGGACTGCATATAATATTCCGGTCCCATGAGTTCGAAACTCAAACGCAGGCCCGGTCCCACAAAACTCCATGAGGTCGTGACCTCTGCCACCATAATATTGCCTTTTTCATCCTGGAAGTTGATATTGGCCCGCGCAAAATCTTCCGCCGGAGTTTTGCCATAATCGACTTGGCCATGAGTCATTTCTTTAAGCAGTTCAATATACTCGGGCCTGGACCACTTTAAGGTGGCGATTTCAGCATTAACGGAAACGGGTCGGAGGGCATCTTTGGGCTGTTCAGGATCACTGAGTAAGAAACGTGCAGCTTCGACGCTGTGACACATCATATCATTCAGCACCCCTCCACCCTGCTGCTTGCCAGACCAGAACCAGGGTTCATGAGGACCACCATGCTCTTCTGCACATCGGGCGAGATAAGGGCGGCCAGTCACCTTGGCACCGCGCGCCCAGATGATATGCTTGCCCCGGACAACAGAAGGAGCGAACACCTGATTTTCCAGATAACCGTGTAATATTCCCAACTCTTCCACGATCTCCAGCATGCGTTTGGCCTCACCGACAGTGCGAGCCAGGGGTTTTTCAACAGCAATCCCCTTGAGCATCCCCTTGCCATCCTTGATCACCTCTGCGATTTGCTCCATGATTTCCACGCGGGTATAGTTGGGAGTACATATCCATATGGCGTCGATTTTGGGATCCATGACCATTTCGCGGACATCGGCATAGACCTTGGGTTCACCGACCTTTAGTTGGCGCACAGTTTTGGCCATCGCTTCTGCACTGTCGACATCCGGATTGGCAATCCCCATGATATCACCATGACGTACCGAAGTCCAGGAACGGACGTGAAAATTGGCCATAAACCCGGATCCTACAAAACCAACACCTAATCTGTCTGCCATGTTTTCCTCCCTTGCATATTCTTGTTGTTTTGACTCTTATTATGGTATAAAATTATAGTCACTTTCACAACAAGAATGTGGCCGCAAAAAGATCGTTTTTCAGGAAAAATAGCACGGCCATTCGATTATAAACTTTACTTCAGATACAACATTTTTTGGGTCCGGGTCTGATCACCCGAGGTCACTTTGGCAAAATAGAGACCAGATGAAATCAAATTTCCCAAATCGTTTCTACCATCCCAGGTAATTGAAAAAGGGCCGGTACCCGCTTTTCCCTGATACAGATTCCGAACAACCTGACCCCATGCATTCAATATGTTAATCTTGAGCTCTGACACGGTGGGTAACGAGCATACTATGGTTGTCTCTGGATTAAACGGATTCGGATAATTACCCAAAAGTCTGAATTTATCGGGTTGCGAATTATGATTTGACACACCGCTTTGGGTGCCGTATTCAATACGGTCATCCATCAATTGTATTTTCCAGTCATTGACCTGAATTTCAGGCTCACCAGGCCATGAACCAGACATAACCGGCTTTGGATGGTCTTGTCCATGGGGAACGATGGTCAATACGATGATGTAATTACCGTCATCACTACCGAGATGTACATAATTGTTCTCGTCATAATAGATGTCTTTATATCCATAATGACTTCCTCTGATCCGATTACCGCTGGTCAGATAGTGAGAACCCTTTTGATAGACAAGCCAGCCTTTCATGGTATATCCATGGGCTCCATCGATCGTAAAGGTTTCGGTGGACTCGTCGAGATCGATACGCTGCGTTTCGAGTGTCACCTGTTGCCAATACGTGCCGGTGGCAGACACATCGGCGATCACATACACCGCAGCACAAGCGGTTGTTTCGCCGTATTCGGCCACAAACCAGCGTTTTTGTCCCATGACGCCAACGTTATTTTGTCGCATATCCGCAATCACATATCCGGACCCATCAGGCTTTACGACAGGTTTGCCTACAATTCTTCCGGAATTACCATTGACTTTAAGGTCTCGGGCTTCGGGATCGGTGGGATACAAGGTATTCATCGAGCTCCAGTAGGCATCGTGTCCATTGATCTTGGGGCCGTACCGTCCGCCACCCACAGCCCATGGAGTGTCGAGTCCCAGAATGCGAAAGCTGAGCGCATCTGGCCCGGAATGGCCTTTGTTGCCTCTCAGTTTGATATACATCTGCGCCACGAGATCGGTGGAATCTTTATACTGATTCCGAAACGTAATGTACCCGTTTCCTGCGGTATCGACAAATCCCTCCTGCCACATGGGGATATCCATGGGATCTTGTTCATTTATATCATCCCGGTAATAGAGATAACTATAAATCGCACCATCACGAGAACTGTCAAAGGTTTGATCACCCTTTTCACCGACCATGCGATCGTACCAGTATTTCAAGCCGGGAAGCAGCTCTTTAAAACAATAATGAAAAGCCAAGCCGAACGTGCCTTCACCCCCCAATCCCGCATTATCATCACCAAAATCAGGATGAACACCATATTTGCCGCCTCCATTTTCGATGCGGCAGCCATTGGCATAGATTGTCCAGGGGAGCCAGCGTACAGAGTTGTATTCGGATCTCAGATCGCGGCTCGAATCAAATTGCGCCATGGCAATGCCAAAGGGACCGATAAAATTGCCAAATGGATAGGTGGTATAGCCAATACCTTCAATATTCCACCCCCGGCTTTGCGGATCTTTGCCCAGATTTTCGGCACAATATATCACGACGTTTTCATATGCCTTGTCCAGCCTGCCGGTATCAAACGCGTGATCACTGGCTAACAAGCACAAACCACCTGCTGAAAACCGGTTCCCCTGCCAGTTACTGGCCGGACTCTTGTTTTGACTTTTTCCTCCATGATCAATAATTACATTTGCGTGGGGAATGAGCTTTTCAGAAATACGTGAGCGAAATTCCTCTGGCCAGGCATCATAACAAAAATCATAGGCAATCGCCACCGACTTGCCGTGCATATAGCTGGCCAGTCCTTTTATGTCGCTATTCGCCCATTCTCCGCTGGCCAGAATTACCTCGACGTGATCTCTGGCCTTTACCGCCCACAGCGTATCGCCGGTCAACACATACATGAATCCGCAGTTGGTCATGCGATGGTCATGTTCGTAAAGATCATTGCCACTCGTGGCATTCTCTGCCTGAAATTCGATTTGTGCTGCAATACTTGCAAAAGGTTCAGATGCGATTTTTTGCCGAAGCATCTTGATATCATCCGAGGAGAAAAACAAACGGGGATGATCCTGTCCCCCGGCAAGATTGAACATGATGCACAAAAAAAATAGAATGAATCGTTTCATAACCTGTCTCCGTTATTTCAAGAGTAACATTTTGTGTTGTTTAATCAAACCATCGATATTTAACCGGATGAAATAAACACCCGTCGGAGCCGGCTGGCCATTCTCCAGCTGTCCATCCCATCGAATCCGATGATCACCATTTGAGATTTTACGGTTCAAAGTTCGCACAATCTGACCCTGGATATTGTACATTGTCATATTCACCCGAGCCGGTTCATCGATCGAAAAACGGATCGTGGTTCCGGAATTAAAGGGATTGGGATAATTTGCATACAGGTGAAAATTCGCGACCGGACGGGCGCTGGTATTTACATCTGTACTTTGGAAATCCGAATAAACCGGCAGCTCACCACGAAAATCGATCACATAACCTTCGTTGCCATTATTCACGGTCATAACACTATTTTTACAAACGATATAATGTCCCTGCCATAGTGTTCCCATCGTATAGTGCGGAGTTTTGTACACCGTCTCCTGAAACTGATTGGCTGAAGGAGACTTGCCATGACCGAACCAATAGTCCGGCTTTGTGTTTCGCGCTTCGAAATCGGGCATTTTTCCGGTGGCAATGTCGCATAATATCTTGTTGGGACGATAAGAGGAGGTAAACGTATGAAAAGTGGCATAGTGATATCCCATATCCTCGGGGAACCAGTCGCTTTCCGTTCCCCACCAGATCCAACCCGATTCATCGGTTTTGGTATCTGCCGGTTCATCGGCATAGCCGCGTTTATGCGGAGAACAAAAGATGCCGTCAGTATATTTTAGTGCATACCCGGCAACGAACCAGTCCAATGCTGCCTTGGCCATGAGCCTGCACTCGGGATCAGGGTGAAAGTCATAGATATTCATCATGCCATTGAGATCGAATACCAGATAGGTGCTGGAATCCCATTCTCCTTGTCCGGCTGAAAAAAGTCCTTTCACATAATTTCGCAGCATAGTCTTGAGTTTATCTGTGGCTGCGTCTATAGTCATATCGCCAATTCTGTCCCCTTTGATATAGTGAGGCAAGACCAAACCGCTTGTAAACCACATGACCTTATGATTCTCTGTGCCACCAGGGCGGGTATAGGCATCGTATGTGGCCGCGCGTTGAGAGTATTCTGTAAAGGTCTCGTCTGTAATCGTAGAACCAAAAATGGGCAGGTAGCGGGCCCAGTTTACAGCAGCAAAATGATAGTGCTCTGTCGGAGCCCGATCATCATTCATGATCGCCAGGGCATCGGGATCATTGGGATCCCGCATCAAACGCGCCGCCGCATGTGCAGGCACCCGCTTGGCCGGATCATTGCCATCCTGGTAATAGCCTTTGCGATAATTCCAAACAGGATAAGCGGCCAGATCTGCAACCAGTGAATCAACCCGCTCCTGAAATTCTGTCTCGAACGGATAGGTGCGCGGATCGCTATGGGGTGCTGCCTCACTTCCGGGATGCACCGCGTTTCCGGGATGAGGGATTTCCCAGAGAGATTCCTGGGTCCATCCATTCACGACAAGGATAAAGCCTGCCATGAAAATGGATTGTAATCTGTTTAAAAAGATCATATTGTTTCCTTTTCAACTATCAAAGCAAATATGCAAGTTTGAACGTAAAAGCTTTGCCAGGAGTCGCTACACGGCAAAAATAGAGACCATTGGCTACAGAGTGACCATAATCATCGAGACCCTTCCAATTTAATCGGTGCTGTCCGGCAGACAAATATCCATGAAATAATGTCCGTACAAGCTGTCCATGCGTATTCCAAATATCGATTTTGACCTCACCTGGCTCTTTACAGTACTCGTATCAAAAGGATTGGGAAAGGGTAGCAAGCCTCGAGTCTTGATCGGCATAGGGGTGTCTTGCATACCCGTCTCCCCAATGGAATTCCAGCTCATGTCCGCTGACCGATCATCTGCACGGATAGTCATCCCTTTTCCGCTCACTTTTGCAGACAATTCGCCCCCCGACCATTCTTGCGCTACAATCGGCTCTCCTCTGACTATCTTATTACTCTCCCAGGTAGAAAAATCGATCTCATGCCCATCACGCCACACCCTTGGAACCACACCTGCAAAGCGCCACCAGACTTTTGCTTGACCGCAAGTCGCCAGACATTTTGTTCACTGAACATTTTTTGATTTTGGGTATTCATCAGCCCTGAATCTATTCAAGACGAAGAATTTTTACAGTGTTTGTTTTTTTATGCTTTACTCGAACAAAATAAGTGCCGTTCGGGTACCCTCCGGCATTCCATCGAATCCGATGTCTTCCCAACCCCAGAGTTTGATCCAGGAGCGTCTCAACCATCTGTCCCCGAACATTATAGACATCGAGTCTTACATGGCCTTTTTTCGTGAGCTCAAATTCGATATTTATCAGGGATGAAAAAGGATTCGGAAAAGCCTGCAGCCCTTTGTTCTCACCTATCGGTTCGGTTCTTATGCCTGTCGGTAAAGTACGATCTTCAGCCCCTCCACCAAAGACTCCCAAATCGTTGCGTACACTCTGCAAAGCCGGAAAAGCGGCCAGCGCTGAATCCAAAAGATCAGACGGATCATTGAACTGAGGATGTGGATCTCCTGCATCGATACATGGCGAATCCGGGGCAAGATGATAGCCGGCAAGAAATTGGGGATCCGCGAAAAATATCTCTCCTTTGTAAGCGACATCCATATGAAGGGGAAAACGCCAATCGATGTGATTGGAGGTATCGATACAGACATAATCAAAAGAGAGCATATCCTTGCTGCTCAGGGAAACAGCCACACTGTCGTCAGCAAAATTGTTCCAAAGGATGCTGTTCTTAAAAGTGATCGAATTGCTCATACTGGCATAAACGAGACTGCCGGAAGCAGCCTGATTGTCCGCAACGACGACATTGAAAAATTGTGGATGGCTATGCACATCGGCATAAACGCCACCACCATAATGCGCGCGGTTGCGCACAATGAGTGAGTTCTTAATGACGGGTTTTGCTTTCCATAGATACAAGCCCCCACCATAGCGGGCCTTGTTATCGGAGATATGGCATCCTTGGAAGAACGGTGAGGTATCGGAAATCCATACTCCGCCACCCCAATCCTGCGAATGGGCGTGGCGAATAATGCAATATGCAAGCGTATCATCCTCGTGGCTGGCAAAGAAATTGATTCCCTGCCAGGGCTGGTCCGGCTTGGCGGGATAAAAGCGTATGGAATCCTCGCAAGTCCCCCGGGCCAGGAGTTGCGCATCGCCTTTTACGACCAGATTTCCTCCATTCCAAAACACAATCTCGACACCGGGTTCGATAATCAATCTCTCCTGTTGGGTCACCTGAATGGAGCCGAACACATTATAGGGAGAATGTTCTTTTTGCCAGATCCCTGATACCCTTCCGGCTGAAACCCGGGTTCCCCGGACAGGCTGTAAAGAGCCTTCCAGCAATGGACAAAGAAAAAATGAACCGTCATTACAGGATATCAAAAGATCCGAGAACACAGAATCATGGTTTTGCGGGGTATATCGAATATTCAAACGGATGCTCTGAAAGGGATGCACGACGACCGAACCCACAGAATCGGTATAGACCTCCCCGTTCCAGCTCAGTGCAAAGGGCGGATCAACGCGGACATTGTCGATATGCTGTGGTGTATCGTGCGGATTGGTGATGACCAACCGAGAGTCTCCGGTTTCACCGGCAGCAAAGGCTGCCAATTCTATTCGCTTCTTATCGAGCGTCAGAGGAGATGGCTTTTTGTCCAGATCATAAAACACATCCAAAATAGGGGGATCGGTATTGCCCTCGAGACGAAACCAGGCCTCTTGAAGGGCCAAAGGTTTATGTTCGCCCCACCCATAATTCAAATGATAAAATCCCCCTGTATTATATCCATCTGCAATCAGTGCATGACCCGGTATAATCAGAACAACCGGAGAGCCGTTCATAAGGTTTTGTTTCATCCCTTGTAGCGTATTTACATTCAGTCGATCCTCATGCCGAACATAAGAGTATCCGATCGCCTGAAACAGGTTATTCAAATTGATGCCACTGGAAGAAAAGTCACTGGTATAATCGGTTTTCGCAAGAACCCCAAGATAAAAGATCAACAGGGCAATTTCTTTGTCGTTCAACATCTGGCCTGAGCCAATTTTTTGAGATATCATCTCTATATTTGAATTCAGTTCTATATAGTCTAAAAAGCCATATTTTTCGGAATCTGTATCGATTTTTATCTTCCGGGTAAGAGTTTGATACCTGTCCGATTCGGCCAGAATCGAAGGTGAAAAGATCCCAAAATAAGGCAGCAATTGTCCGATCGCAACAGAAACACATCCGGCCAAAGTTCGTTGACCCGATAAAGGATCTATAGGACAATATTGATTAAAGGGAGATTGCTGATGCCATGCGCTTTGAATCCAGCCATCATAGATCCTGGAACCTTTTACAGGCCATTGCTTGAGAAAGGTGTTCTCGATCGTTGTCTTTGTGTGCGATAGCTGTTTCAGCAGAGGCAAGAGGGTTTCCAGAGTCTCTTTTCGATTCAAGGAACTGCGGTTGGAATAGGCGAGAATCTTATTCTTCAACGACCTCACCATAAAGCCGTGAGGAGCAATGTGTTCGACAATCAACTCATGTTCAGCAAGGATTTCACGCTTGATAACGTGGCTGGTTTTCCCAATGTTGAGCCAATCTAAAGCACTATAAGAACCGGATTCCGCACTGGCCCGAAAAGAGAATAATAGATTGAAAAAGAGCAAAATGCGCATCACATTGTTCAACTTTAGAGTATCTCTATCATATATGAAAAAGAATCTATACAACCTACTCTCCGATGACCCACAAAGACATCTGCAAAAATTCTGGCCTCTATGACCTTTTGATATCATCACTGTAAACTGCAGGGGTGGAGTAAAGATCGAATCGAGTCGAATAACAGGTCCATAGTATCGTGTCCTTTACACCACCCCGATTGAGGCTGGCTATTTGATCAATGTCATTTTGCCTGACAAGCTGGCAGAACGGGTTTTGAGGTGGTAAAAATAGGTACCGGATGGAACCTGTTGGCCATTTTCATCGGTTGCATCCCACACAAGCTCATGCTTGCCGGCCCCGGTCATCTGCGCCAACAATGTTCTGACCTTGACACCATTGAGATTAAATATCATGATCTCTGTGTATTCACGTTTCGGCAATGTAAAGGTAATACGAGTTACCGGATTAAAGGGATTGGGATAATTGGCTATCGTCAATTCATAATTTTCCGGTGCCTTGTCATCGACAGCACTTGTGCCACCTTCATTTACCTCCCAGACAGGTACATACTGAAGCGCGCTGAACTCATAACCGTTTTCATTGTTGCTTCCCAATACAATATCTCCGGCGGGAAAATCTTTGGTATAGATATCAAACTCTCGCGGCTTGCAGCTATCGCTATAGCAATCTTCCCAAATGGCGGAATCTGGTAAGAGCGACCATGTCGTCAGCCAGGAAGGAAAAAAATCCATTCCTTTATACTGGCGTGCATCATACAGTATATACATGGTAACGGGTTTGTTCACTGTGCACGTCAAATAATTGGGAACATCCTGGGTCCACTTGTCATTTGCTGTCATGATCAAAAAGGTCTTGTTCTCTATAAACTCGGGCAAATACTGGACTGTATAGGGTTTTCCGCCTTCCAGTCCACAACGATCCCACCAGAGACACTCACCTACTTTAAGACCATCATATTTTAAATCCTCGGGCAACAAAGGCTGAGTTCCGGTCACCCCGCCATTGATCTGTATGTTGGTCACTTCCAGGCCGTTGGCACTCTGAGCGGCAGCCAAACCGGCTATCATTAAGACAGCAATCAAGAACATCCCGGCTTTCAACTTCATAATCTCCTCCTCAGAAAATGCTTATTAAAAGCATTATTCAAATTAAACAGATCCCTATTGTAGCAGCATCATCTTGCGAGTGCTCGTATGATTGCCTGCAGTCAGTCGGTAAAAATAGACACCGGAAGCGACTCTTTCTCCTGCGTGATCTGTACCATCCCATTGCACCTGATAGTTGCCGGGGTGGGCTGATTGGTTGTAAAGTGTTTTCACGGTTTTACCATCAACGGAAAAGACATCCAGACGGACCTCTTTTGACTCGACAAGGCTGAACGAAATCGTGGTTTCGGGATTGAACGGGTTGGGATAATTTTGTGCCAACTCGAACTTTTCCGGAAGGGCATCAATTTTCTCATCCAAATCCACAGCTGTATTGGGATTGCCGGTTTCGATCAAAAAAAATCTTAAATCCCTGACCGGATTGTTACCATGTCCGCCATGCGACCATTGCCATTCAGGTACATTCTCACGGCCATTGCTGCCATCAAAATAGACCACCAGCATGGTTCCGCCTTCATACTGGCCATGGGTTTTTTCCATTTGCAGCAATTGATTGGGGTACAATTCATCGAACTTTAATAAAAAGCCATAAAATTTGCCCTCTTCAAGATAGACATCACTGATATCAAACTCAAGCAATACACCCAAGCCATAATCGGCTATTGCAGTCGAGTCCAAAACGGCAGGCATTATCGCCGGTTGAGAGGTGAGTGTATCTATGGGGGCGACCCTTGAATCCGGGATGGCGACCTCGGGATCGAATTCATAGATATCGACATGTACCGGACGACTTTCGCAGGAATCGAACATGGCCTGTGTATTTGCACTGGAACCCGGTTCGACATAGAGTTTATCCAGCCAAAAGGATTTTGGGGCGGTAAACGTCTGCCCCAGATCGCGATGACGTTCCCAGTTCGATCGGGGCTCTGCATCGGGATCCAGACGCCAGGTCCACCAGCTTCCTTCCCAGAATTCATTCCACACCACCAGACTGTCCCGTTTCAATTCATCCTGTTCCTTGACGGTTGTCACCTGGATTTGGGCCATCGAGGCGATGGCTGATAAAAGAATTAAAATCGCTATCAACTTTTTCATAAAACTCTCCTGTTTATTTAAGGGCTGGTCTTTTTCGACCCCTTGTTCTCGGGACAAGAGAAGATCGCCTATTTCATTAAAATCATTTTTCGAACCCGGGAATAGTCACCTGAGGTTAGCTGATAAAAATAAATGCCTGATGGGGCGTGCTCGTCTTTATCGGTCAAACCATCCCATACGACAGAGTGAATGCCGGCGGTATGGGGGATATTTTTCATCGTACGGACAGGTTGCCCCAACGCATTATAAACAACCAATTCAGTCACAGCCTTTTTATTCAGAGAATAGCTGATCGTTGTCGAAGGATTGAATGGATTGGGATAATTGGAGCGTAACTCAAATTTCAAGTCAGTACGGGCACGATCCTCAACTGCAACAGGGGAACCGCCTTCCACCCATACCAACAATCGGGGAGCCATGTCTTCTTCTACCATAGCAGCGCTGTCTTTGGAGACAAAAGCGTGCCAGGTTTTACCTGTTTCTCCGTAAACCTTGATCGTTTTTCCCCAGACATTGAATGAAATTTTGCCATCTCCGGTTCGTTCATTTTCAAAGACAGCAGCATCGAGTTCTCCACCTGCGGTCCAACCGTAATGCCCCACTTCAACGGTCCCGTGCTCCGGGTCATCGACGACTTTTTTGGATTCTTTTAAAGCCATAATGTCCACGACTTCCAGCGGGGTATCGAACTCGGGAATGGGAGCCATATTCCAGGAAAGGGTCTGTTCGTCCCAGCCATCATCCTTGATCAAATAAGCCCCGAATCGCAGTGTATCCTCGTATTCCGGCCAGGATACTTTGTAAAAATTCCAGAGACGCAGTTCTACCTTTTCGATTTTTTTCTCGATGGCTGACAAATCGAATCTTAACATGGCTTCCCGGTAATAGCTATTTCCAGCAACAGGTTCACCTTCATTTTTCACTACCAGCTTGACATAATTATCACCTGTACTGTCCGGGTGACCATGCACATAATCACCGTTATTCCTGCCACTGATATAGGTATCGGCATCAGCAGGTAGAATATAATGAGGAGATTGAGCAATAACAGGACTCATAGCAACAAACACAAACAGAATAAATAGTATCGTAGCTTTTTGGGTCATCATGCACCCCTTGATAATTGGATTGGGGATTGGCAGAGCCAATCCCCAATATCAGTTTATTTAAGCAACATCATACGGCGTGAAAAAGCATGACCATTGGTTTCGAGTCGATACAAATAAACACCGCTCGCAACTTTGGATCCATAATTGTCTCTAGCATCCCAGAGAATGTTATGAATACCCGCACTCTTGTAATCATCCACAAGCTCTTTAACCAGTCGACCGGTGATGTCGTAGATGCTGAGTTTGACATCGCCGGGATCGGGCAGGCTAAAGGTGATCGTGGTCGTGGGATTGAATGGATTGGGATAATTCTGTGCCAGATCATAATTGGTCGGAAGATCAACAAAATCCCGTTCCACGGCAGTCGGCCCACCGATATGAGAAGCTTCAAGCCAAAAGGTGGTCTGGTGACCCCATTGCCAGCCTTGAGGATTGTATTTCAAGCCACCATCGATATCGCGAGCCTGACTCCAGGTGAGATCGATTTTTGAGCCACCCAGATAATCATCTACACCCAAAGAGTCCTTGTAAGGATGGGTCATGGAGAAATTGATCACGCGGCCGTCTTTGGGACTGACAAATCCGAACAGAAAACCATAGGTGCTGTCGCCTTCCAACGGTTCCAGTACAATACCGTCACCGGGCAGATCAAACGTGATGAAACGGTTATCCAGAGTATCCAAAACTGAAGGCAGGTTACCATAATAGGTACCAACCGTTCCGGAAATCTCGTTCGAATTCTCATAGGTCGGTGTCTTGACGATCTTCATGAAACAACCGTCATCCTGTGAGGCATTGAGCTCTTTTACCATATCGCCCCAGGCATGCGGAAAGACAGCCATGGTGATTTTGTCCAGGGTGGTCACGGATTCAACGATAAACTGCTGACCCATGTCGCGTCCACCGCCACCATTCCAGTAGACATTACGGCGATCTTTTTCAGCGGTATAATGGGCAAAGGTCATTTCCACCGAGGTATCGGGCGGCGTTGCATCGGCCATCACGCTCATGATACCGTCGAATTCCATATCGATATAGGTGACGCCACCGATCATGGTCTCGCCGCCAAAATCATCCTGCCATACGAGCCGGATGTCGCGGGGATTGATGTCGGTATTATAGATACGGCCCAGGGGTTTGGTACGGCGATCATCGCCACCACGCCCGGAGGGAGCCGTAAACATGAACGAAGCATTGTTGGCTTCGCTGATTTCGCTGGCGGTAAAGGTTTTCAGACCTTTTTTGAATAACGGACTGGCAGGATAATAGGCAAATCCGCCGGAGGGCGATACGAGCTTGTATCCCACAACCGTGAGGCTGTCGGTGCCGCGCAGGGTGACCATTCCGGTGCGGATATTGACTTCCGCGACCAGCTCATGATTGGCCTTGCGGGGTTTGAGAGCGTCGTATTTGTAGCGCATGACATGTTCGCGAGTCCCCTTGTTCCACATTTCCTTCAGCACCTCGAAATCAGAGGCATCTACGACACCATCATTGTTTCCGTCACCATGCAGCATCGTCTTGGGATAGATGATGATTTCGCGTCCGACGCGAACCGTATCACCCATGCCCCAGCCAGAGGCCATGGCAAAAAAGTCATCCACATCGACGCGATAGTCGATATTGAAATCGGCTTTTTTGGTGATACCCAATTGAAAATGCTCAATGCCTAGCTGAGCATCCTTGTCCGCCACACCATCACGAACGAGAATTCCGCTGCGCAGAGCCGGGCGCACCATCAGCAAGCCGACATGATCGATCGCGGCAAAACCGTTCATGGCCAAGCCTTTTTCGTAAACTGATTCAAAACCAGGATTGTTTTGGGTCCAGGTTTCCACATTGGTCGTAACATTACCCAGGGTGTCAGCTTCCGGTCGGAAAAGAAGCAGGTTTTCATAGGTCACAGAAAGAGTGGAATCATTTGCATCGTCAAAGTTTCCATAGGCCAGAGTAGGCGGTAACTGCCAGGAAGGTGCGCCTACCGGGTATTGTTCACCATTGACCGTGGGATGTATCTGACGTCCATAACCCGATTTTCCTTTGGTATTGTAATTCAGTTTGAGTTGGACAATACCTTCAGGATGGGATCTCGGGCCCCATACACGTGCATTGATGTTATAGTAT
This sequence comes from uncultured Cytophagia bacterium, assembly GCA_964400115.1. Classification (GTDB taxonomy): domain Bacteria; phylum Zhuqueibacterota; class Zhuqueibacteria; order Residuimicrobiales; family Oceaniaggregativiventaceae; genus Oceaniaggregativivens. Next base: position 5,621 of record CAYNUX010000003.1, on the reverse strand, counting down.
TCGGTGGAACCCGACACAATGTCCGAATAATGGCGTGCCTTGAGAACGACCACATCTTCTGCGGTATTGATCAAATGGGGCACATATTCGCCAGGATCTTTGATCCCGTTGTTGTTTCGATCTCTGAATTTGCCCCATACCGGAAATTTGCTCCAGGTATCACCCCCCGCATCCAGACGGCGCGCCAAAGCAAAATCGGCATCCCGCAAGTTCGGGCTCATGATATCATAGCCCTCGCCAGGCATTTCCCAATGTCTGGGCTGTTCGAGCATGCCGTCGCTAAAATCTTCATCCACCAGACTTCCCGTAGCAACAACCGGGGTCATCCACGGAAAGGTCGTGGCATGGGCCATATCCGAGGCTGTCCAAACCTCTTCACCGGCAAACGGTTGCACCATAAAATAGTAGGTGGTATTCGGTTTCAAACCTTGAACCATGACCGTATCTGGCACGATTTCATCGGATTTGTTTTCCACAGTCAGCGTATCCCACATGGCCTGGTCTTCGCTATAGAGCACCCACAAGCCTTCGTTGGTCGCGCCATTATCGCTAAAGGAAAGCTCGATGGCTTCGACCGAATAACGCATGGCCTGGAGGTCGGTGGCACCCAGCATGGTGGTCACATCGACCGTACTTTCGGGTTGAACCTGACCATTGACCACTGGCGCCACAGCAAAGGTATAGGCGGTATTTTCCGTCAGGTCGGTGACCCTATAAGAATCGGCTTGAACGGTTTCCAGAACCTGAAACTCTTCGCCTACTTTTTGCCATACCTGGTAACCCTCTTCATCTTCAGCATTGTCGGTCCAGGAGAGTTCGATCGAGTTGGCGGAAAGGGCAGCCGCAGAGAGGCCGGTCAAACGAGGCAGGGTCATCACAGAAATTTCATCTGTCGCAAACGCCTGACCATTGACGATGGCATGCACAGAGAACTGGTATTCTGTTTCTGGCATAAATCCATCGGCAAGGCTTCCGACAACCGCTTCAACAGCATCGCCGGGAACAGTGGCTACAAGCACATCATTGCCGTCAAAGACCTGAAATTCATCGACAGGGGTTTCATCCAGGAGCTGGAACTCTAGCTTGACACTGTGTGCTGATGCGCCCGATCCCTTGGGTAGGGGAGCGTTATAAACACCATTCAGCTTTTTCAGGACGAGTTCCGAACACCCCTTCCACCCGGAGGATCCATTGACCACGACCAGTTGAAGATTTTGAGCGGTTACGGGTGTATCCAGAGTGTCGGCGACAAATTGATCGATAAAGGTATTGGATAGCATTTCATTTGTGGATCGGTCAACCAGAGTATCTCCGGTATCGGTATCGATCAGCAGATAACTGTGCCAACGATTTTTATAGCTCAAATACCCAACGAAATCGAACTCTTTGGCTTGGCCGAGATCGATATCAAAGGTAAAGGGAGCGTTATTACCGGAAGCGGTTGTGGAAAAATCGTTATCCACAAGAAGCAAGCTATCGGCGGTGTTGCTGGCTGTGGTGAACACATTGGCACCAAACGCCAGGTTTGGATCCAGGGTGACCTGGGTCCATCCCAGGCTGCTGAATGCCATGATAAAGATCACGCTTACCAAAAGCATATAGCTTTTTCGCATGTTCTCTCTCCTATTTTGTTTTTATTACCGGTTGATTAATGAATTAATCCCACACTCCAGGGACGCATCGTTTACCGGTTCCTCCCTCTCGGCGGCCCCAAAGTCTGGACACATGCTGTTCAGAGTTATCACCTTCCTTTCCATATTTTAATGAAAGATTTGATCTCCGGCATCCTATGATTTAATCTCTCTCTAAAAGTTATAATTTGCCGAAAATCGGTTTGCCGAACCGAGACAACTTCCCATGCTACTAAAAGAATAGTGAAGATCAAAGTGGCTCAGTCTGATTCCGGCACCCAGGGTCAGCCCTTGCTCATCATAATTGAGCTTATACCCTGCCCGCAGGGCCACCATGTTTTGATACCAGTATTCTGCACCGAAATGAAATCGTTCGGAATAGTCTATGGGATTGTTGCCCTCGATCAAAATATCCATTTCATGGGTTGAATTTTCCACACCCAGGAGATCGAACAAATCGATACTGGTGCCGATATGAAAGGTCATGGGCAATTGAAAGGTCTCTTCGATATACTTTACATCCGTGGCAAAATGTTGAATGCTCATGGCCACTTTCATGCCATGCCAGCCAATATCATAGATCGTACCCACATCCATAGCCACTTTGGCCGATTCCACCACCCCAAAATCCTGACGGCAGTACTTGACCGTGGCAGCGACGCCGAATTTATTGGTAAAGCGCTGGCCATAGGTCAGTCCTACAGCATACTCTTCGACCCCGATATTGCCGGTATCACGATATCCTATTGGGTTGAACGGATCGATTTCTGTGCCTTCGATGGTGTTATAATCCATATACACCGCACTCACCCCAAATTGACCCCAGGTGCCGAAATTTCCGGCCCAGGCCAGAGCTGATTTACCGATATCAGCGATCCAGGTGGTGTGGCCGACAAAAACAGAATGGCCTTCCACGCTGGTGATTCCGGCCGGATTGAAAAAAAGTGTCGCGGCATCGCCTTCGAGAGTGACCGCTGCTTCGCCTATGGCTGTGCTGCGGCCATCTACACCAATTTTCAGGAATGTATATCCTGCCTGACCCACTTTTTTCAGGTCTCTGGCATCCGGAAATTCGGCAAGTTTTTCATTGTCCTGGGCAGAGACACTGCTCAACAAACCCAGGAAAATGGATATGATCAATGCATAGTAAAATGTTTTCATGTCAAGCTCCTTCTTACGCCAAGAGAATATATAGGCTTATCGTACGACGATAAATTTTCCGGTTTTTTCGCCTTTGCCTTCCAGACTTTGCACGTGATAGATATAGACCCCGCTGACCATAAACTGCTGATATCGGGTAATCGTCAGGAACTCACGCCCGCCTGAAAAAGCATCCCGATGCTCGATTTCATCGATCAGATCGCCGGTCAGGGTATAGATACGAATTTTGCAGGGACCGGGAAGACCGGCAAAGATGAGCTTGTCCGGCTCACCGGTATAGTTTTCGATTCCATCCGGATCATAGACAAACGGATTGGGGACGACGCGGATGCCATCCATGTCATCGCTTTTGGCCAGACCGGCCTGCAGAGCCAGCCGGTTGGTGCGGCAGAGATAGAGACTGCTCTCATTGCCATTGACATCCACAGCAGTCAGGGCAAAATAGTACGCAAATCCGGGTTGAGGATCGCGCAGGATATATTGGTAATCGGTCAGCCCCTCCTGGGCGTCGACCGTTTCATGTAATTCGTAACGAGTGTCACGGCTACCGATGGAGGAATAAATGTTATAGTGTGAAATATCTACAGGTACTCGCACAGGCTCAGACCATTCGATCAGAACATGATTGCTGTCTATACTCGCGACTTCGAGGCGCGAAGGAGGTTGTGGATTCATGCCTTCCGGCAGGATATAGTCATTGGCATGCACCTCTTTGGCATATTCATAAATTTGGATCAGCGAATCACGACCAGTGCGCAGTAACTGATTTTTGGCCTCATCATCAAAATTCCCTTCGCCATTCAGGAACCAATCGAGCCATTCAGCCCCTTTTTCCTCGGCAAGATTGGCATTGATTCCCTTGACACCGCGGAAAAACACGATATTAATAGTATCGCCGAACGCCATTTCCCATGGGCCATAGGTCGAAAGAGCACGTTGCGAATTCACGACAGGATCAGGGGAATCCTTTTCAAAATCGTCGCTAAACGTGACGCCATTCAGACCTTCGCGAAACACCTGGTAGCGATCTTCGCGATCCTGAGTTGCACCGTGGTATATCCAATAGTAATCGTCCCACATCATGATCTTGAGTTTTTCAGGATCATGGCTGCGGTCATCCGTGCCTGCATCCAGATGGAGAATTCCTTCTCCAACAAACATAGGCGACATGAATTCCCCGGTTTCGGGTTTGGGATCTCCCTCGTTATCGATACGCTTGCCCTGCCAGAGATCATTGGGATCATTGCCCACAGAGACATGCAAGAGCTGAGGTCTGTTCGGGTCATAGACACCGGGGTTGTCCGGATCATCGCCTTCCCAAACCCATACATCGACATTGGAATAGACTTCAGAACGGTCGCTTTTTGTATGTTTACGATCCGCTTTTTCATCATGACTGCCGTTTCCGGGGGCAAAGGTATTGACTTGAAAAAAGTAAAAATTGGAAAAATCATTATTGGGCAGTTCGATTTCGGGATCGGCATCGGTGTTGCCGGTATTGATCCACTGTTGATGCACGATGGCAAAATCCTGATACTTTGGGTGGCTCCAGGCAAAGACGCGTTGCCGTAAGGTCATGCCGATATAGGTATTCACCACCGTTTCCACCATCTGATCGCTGATCAGGTTGGGATCGGGATTGCCGTCATAGACATCGGTACTGCTGATATCGATACCCTCGACAATAATCGTGGGATAGGGATATTTGATTTTTTTTATATTGGAAACAGTGGACCAACTTTTAATTTCTGTGTCTTCGGGTACGGCATAACCATTAATATTGCCATTGGGTTTGTTCCAGTCTTCGATAAGAATATGGTAACTGCTTCCGCCACCGTTCGAAGAGTATCTGAAATCCCGGGGCCAGTTGAATTCACTCACGCCACCGGTACTGCCGACATTCATGCCGAATCGTCCACAGTTGACCTCTCGCGTTTGGGCCCACAGGGTTGACCCGAGAGAACAGATCAAAAATATTAACAAAACCTTTTTCAACATATCATTTCTCCTGTTTCTGACGCCCGTTTAAAATTGAATTTCCAGCCCATAGACAATGGATCTGGGCATCTGAAAAATCGCATAATAGGGATTGGCCCGCATGAGAATTTCTTCCAGTTCATCATCATACCAACCTGGCTCGAATTTTCCTTTTTCTTCCAAATAATCCATATAATCCGTGATATTAAATCCCGGATTTCTGACACTGTTATATGCCTGCCTCAATAAAGATTTATTATTCAACAGATTGCGGACATTGAGATAGGCGCGCATGTTCAAGCCTGCAAAGGTAATTCCTTTATAGATATTGAAATCGATGCCATTATGATAGGGTTTCCACTGAACATTTTGATCTTTTTCCGGGTACCGGTTGATCCATTCACCTCGATCCCACCAGAACCATTCACCCGCTTCCCAGCGAAAATAAGCCGAGACTTCAAGGTTCGAAAAAATTTTGTTCATGAGGGATGCGCCTTTTGGTGCAGGAGGAAGATTGAACAACAAGGTACTGCGAAATATCGGACGCGGTTTGGGCTGATTGGCGTCAGGATCTTTGAGTGTATTTACTGCAAAGGGATCTTGAAAGATCGTGCTATAACCGTATTCACCCCTCCGGGTCATCAAATAGTTATAGTTGACACGCGCGGTAAAGTAACGTAAAAACCGTCCCTGCAATTCGATCTCGAATCCACGAATATCTCGATAGTTATTATTCTCCGGTCGCTGGTAGGCATCCGTATCGCCCGAAGGATAGGTCGTCGGCAAGGGGACATAACTGATGGTTCCGATTTCATTATAAATATCTTTGTAATAGCCCGTGATCGAATAGGT
>CAYNUX010000002.1:5938-37355 GCA_964400115.1 uncultured Cytophagia bacterium | reverse complement strand
GTCAAAACACTTTGCTCAGCGACACCATTTAAAGGCAGAGTGACAGCCAATTCGTTGTAAACTTTAATGTTGGTAACCCAGGCGTCTCCGATGTTGAATCCTCGGGTGGGATCTATTGTGTATTGGTCGACATAAAACCGTTTGCTATATTGGTTATCCCAACGATAATTTTGATCATAAAGACTATCCGGATCGACACTCACACGAATGTATTCGAGCCCCGGCGGCAGTGCACAGGCAATGCTTACATTTTTGCTTTCCCCGGCTTGCAAATCGACCTGCAGACCTGCAATTTTCTGCCAGGCATTGCTCGTAGAATCGAACCGATCAAAAATCACCGGGATCTCTGAGACATCAAAATCGCTATCGTTAAAAATAGTCGTCGATATTTCAGTTTGACTAGAGCCACCATACCGAAAAGAGTTGGGATCAGTGGTGAGATTATATCCTCGACCCGTACGAAAACGATAGACCGGGCCTGCAAAAATCTGACCTTCCGAGTCGAGGGCTGTAAATGTTGCTTCTAATTCCTGACCGGAAAATGGCAGATATACAGGTTGACTTTGCCATTGACCCGGGCGGCTCTGAGACAAGGGAAATTCGATATTCTGTACTTTACCGGTTACAGTCTGAATCTCGTGGCTGGATTGCAGAGAAAGGGAAAAGGTCAGGCTATCGGTTCCGGGAGAAACAGAATGGCTTATAGAATCAAAATGAACCGGAGTCAATGACAGCATCGCCTGACCGTGCACCCGAAAGAGACCCAAGGCATCGTTTGCATAGAATCGGATGGCTGCGCGTTCACTGGTTAGCCGTTCATCTATAGAAATCGTGGTAAAGATCTGATCAGAATTGATGGTTACAGCTTGGCTGGTTATCACTGTCCGGGCCTCATCTACCAGGTCAAATTGCCCTTCACCCTGATTGAATGGCAGATCTACCCGGACGGAAACCACTTTGCCCTGCTGCACAATGGTTTTATCCGTAATGACATCGACGGTTCTTTTTGGCAGACTGAGTCGCATGGCCGGATCACCCAAAAGATGATACTGATTCATCTCGGTAAAAACCAGATAGCTAAAGGGGTAGCGTATCTTATAAAACAATTTACCCAGGTTGACGAGATCCCCTACCGGCATGTCAGGGTTTTGATAAAGTACATTGAGAATCTCGCGCTGTAAATAGTAATCGTTTAACACATAGGTCTGGCCGCTGGCACCTAAAAACGCATTGGTTCCTTTTTCAGGAGAAAAGAGGAGAGCATCGGCAAGACTGGTAATGGTAGGCGATTCAAAAGCGCCGGTAAAGCAGGTCATACTCATAATAAACGGGTACTTGCCCTGGCTGAAAATTCTTTCCACATCTTCTACGCGCAATAATCCCTTATCTGCCCAAATACCTCCACCACCGTGACCATGAAAATTGACCACTGCACAACCCTGGTCAAAATATTCCAGCAAATCAGTGGTTCCCCCAAAATAGGGATCAAAATCGACATTGTCATCCCGAAGGGTAAACAAGGCGGAAGTCTGATATTTATAAGGCGTTCTCTGTACAAGATCCAGCCCCTGTTCCCGAAAGACATCACCATTGCCGCCAATAAACAGAAAATGGTTACGCCATGCGCCACCCGGAGGATCATTCTCATAGTTGACGATTTTTTGGGTGATGGCATCACACTCTTCCACAGTCCGCACTGGCAAGCGGCCAAGCGCAATATCCGGAATCTCATCATCACCATCCAACAGAGTGTACCAAAAATCACTTGCTGCGGCACCATGCTTGACCGTCTGTCGAAGCTTTACCGGAATGAAATCCAATGTATCTCCTTCAACCCCATAGCGATCATAGCACCCGTCTCCGACAAACATGACATATTTCAATTGTGGCTGAGTCCAGTGGTGATAGGCGAATGACAAGAACGATTTTAGTGCAAAGGGGCTGGGCATACCGTGTGCGAATTCATCGAACACATCGGCAATATCGACCTTGAGAACCTTGAAGCCCTGGGATTGCCGCAGATCGATCAGGCTATTCAATCCCTCGGAATCGATAAAGTCGCCATGCGAAACAACGAGATAATCTGCCTGTTGCATAGTGTTTGTCAAGAACGTCGGTTCATCTCGTTCGATTTTCAAGGGTACGAGCTTTTGATCTTTGGGTACTGCAACATACTCGGTGGAACGGGAAGAGACCCTATCTTGAAAAGAAAGCTGTAAAGATGTAAACCCCGTAAAATCGGTAACTTGTTCAATGGTGGCACCGAGAATCTTGCTCGAACCGAGCTTGTAAACATCGATGCGTTCTGTTGTAAATCCGTCGATACGAAAAAGAAATTCGCCCAGTTCATAATCCGGTGGCACCGAAAATTTGATAAAGTTGTCATAGGCACGGTACAATCGAGGATATTCAATTTCAAACCAATTGACCATAACAAAATCGGGCACCAACCTGTCAACATTATTGATGACAGAAAGAACATTTGTCCCGTTTTTCATATCTGCACTGGTCAAAATATTAGAATCCCGTGAATTTATCTCTTTTAAAGCCTGTGCAAACCACGATGCATCGGTAACAAATCGGTCATTTACAAAGACCGAAACGTTGTGTGCTCTTTCATAGGAATCAGTACGGCCTCCCATAATCACACGCACTTTAACAGGTAAAGGGGAGCGCACGTCCGGATAATAGGCCGTAAAGTCGTAATCTTTTTTACTGGCGCTAGAAATCCCGGAATCCATAAACCAGTGATCGCGCATCGAATCCGGTGGCAACGTATGAATACGATCGAAAAAATTATCCCTCTCTACATGCACGCCTTGATAAAAAGAATAAGGTCTGCGAATATTGAAACCGCCTCCGGTAACCCCTCCCTGCTCTTCTCCCATCCACAACCCGGGTTTACCTCCCCAGGACAACCAATAGATCCGTACATCGCCATAGGGATCCTGGTACAAGTCTGGCGAGCGATCCTGATAGGTTTGCCGGCGACCGGTGCCCCAAAATTCTATATAATCATTTTCATCAAATTGACCATCCCGCCACCCACTGACGTACAGGGAAACCGGCCCCCCCCCTGCGGACAATGATAAACTCTTGATATCCACATCAAAAAGAGAAACTCCGGCTTGCTGCAAATCTTTGCCAGATACCCGGTAGATGCCATCTTTGACAACATGCAACTTTAGACGGGATTCTGTCTGAAAAATTTTAGGCAAAGAATTCACATTTTCAATGGACGGCTGTATGCCTTTATGCACCAACTGAACACCCATTTCCTGCAAAGAGGTTGCCACTGTTTTTGGCAGCTGCCTGCTTTTTATCGAGGGTTCGGAAAATGTTAAACGAACCGAAATTTCAGTATGAATGACAAGCTCTTTGCTTTGGCGATCGTATTGATAAGGAAAAACCAGTAATGTCCATAGAGAGGCACCCTGCCAAATATCCGGACCATTTAGAATAAAAGGAGCCAAGGTCGACCATATGGGATGCGAGTCTGAATAGTGCATTTCAGCCTCGCCAAGACTATCTTTGTTCAGGGTGACCAATGGGGGAAGGCTGGGAACTCTGTGGGTTCGAATAGAAACGATCTCGGCATTGACCTGCCCCTGCAAGCTAAAAGTACGAGCTTTATAAGGCAACGGTCCCGGCACCCAATTCGAATCACCCGGTGTGATTTGGATAAAAGAGCCTTGTGAGGTTGATAGAGTGTCAACGTTGGGCATTGGTGGTTCGATGCGAATAACCAGAACATTATTCGCAGGTTGGGTAACATCGGCCTGGCTGGTCCCATACAGTAATACAAAAAATAAAAACAATATAGAGAACGAATCTATTAAAAATCTTTTCATAGCGGAGCGATTCTATTGGTGTTAAGCTATTCTGAGATCAAATATTGTCACAACCATTTATTGCATTGCAGATGCAGATATTGTAGATCATAATTAATCTGTTTGTTTAAACCAGATTTCTGACAAACATAATATACTTTATTCAAGAGAATATGCGTACACAGATTTTATGACAAGGCTTTACCGCGCTGACTGGATAATATACTCTTTTTTAAGTTTAATCTCAAAAGAATCTTTTACCGGAGTAACTTTGCGGGGCAAGATTCATAGACCTTGCCCCGACAGATTTGACTTATTTCACCAGCATCATTTTCAGAGTACGAGTCGCGTGGGATGTCTCGATTCTTGCAAAATAGAGACCGGCAGCAACCGCTTGTCCGCTCTCATCCAGACCGTTCCAGGTCAAGGTAAAAGTGCCCGCACCTTGCATGCCATTGTTAAGCGTTGTCACGAGCCGTCCATTGATATCGTAAACACGTACCAAAAGCTGTGCAGGGTTCTGCAGTGTTACCCTTAGATTTGTCGATGGATTAAAGGGGTTGGGATAATTTTGTTCAACCACAAATGACTCTGGCTTTTTCAGATCGTTTTTCAAAACATCGGTCTTGACCAGGTCATCGATATCAGCATCTGCCAATGTAAAATCGATACCCGACCGGGTCTGCCCGGCCGAAAGGGTCACCGGAACCGCTCCGGCAGGAATTTCTGTAGCAAAGGGAATGGGCAGATAAACGGGAAGTAAATAATTATCTACGCTGGCAGGCGACCCATAGGCAGCCATTTTGATCAGCAAATCGTTTACGCTGAACTGAATACTGGCCCCCACTTCCTGATACCATTTATCCCCCAAAAAGCTGGTGTCGAGATTTAAATCGAGATCGCCCAACCCTCCTCCAATAAGACTGAGGAGATCGAGATCGCCGGAGACCATCCCGGTGAGTCCTAACACCGTATGAATCAGATCCATGGAAGAGGTCAGAGAAAAAGTACGGAGGTAAAAAGTGCCTGGTGCCAAGCCCTGTATCGAGTATTCAGCGTCGCCTTTAACCGTACCATCGATAGATAATCCGACCAGATCAAACCCCTTGACATGACCATTGATATCATAGGCCATGACAGCAACCCCTTTTAACGGAGCACCGGTCATTTGATGAGTGACAGATCCTTGTAAACGTCCGGAGGCCTGATTCAGCTCCAGGGTAATGTTTTCTGTCTCACCGCGTGCGAGATCCAGAACATGACTATTGGTGTCGTCAAAATTCTGACCTCCGCCCCAAAATGTCGCCGTATAGGGCGCTACAATCGGCAACACCATAACACGATACTGACCTGTAGGAAGATGATCGATGCGAAATCCTCCGTTAAACTGCACGAAATTATAATTAATGATCTCTCCGGATTCGGCATCCATGGCAAAAACAGGAAAACCATCGAGCGAATCACGGCCCGCCAAATATTCCTGTGCTCCTTGGGCCAAATCCACAAACCCCTCGATGACACCACCGGGCTCAAGGGTAAAATTTATACCTCCAATGACATTACCATCCACAACGAAATTCTGAGCATCTCAAAAAGAGGTGGTCCCGTTATAAAATTCGGTCAGATGGGGGTCAGAGCCTGTAAGTCCTGTCAGAGCGAGCATCTTGAATTCTCCGGGGGCAAGGGGGCCCAGGACATAGGAGCCAGCTGCATTGACTTGACCAAAAGGCAGGACCGGATAACCGGTTTCAGCATCGACAGCAATGATTTCAAGGTCAGTGACAGGTGCACTGCTCACCGCATCGGTTATCGACCCATTGATATAACCCGGATCAGCGAGCTCAAAATCCACATTCCCGGTCTCCCCAGGTACCGTAACCGGAACGGTTGCACTGGAAGTAACATTCAAAAGATTATACACATCGCCATAAAATTCATCGACCACTTGCCCGGAATGTTTACCATCCCGAACTTCCAGAGCATTTACATCGAGCCAAAAGTTGGAAACAGTCCTCACAAAATATTCGGCAGCTGGCAAACCCTTGATATGATAACGCCCTTGCAGATCGGTTGGCGCGGCAGCAATCTGTAAGCGGGTCAAATAGGGATCCTGTCCGGGGCCGCCAATGTCGCTATGAACAGCCACGACAAGTAAAGAGTCGAGGGCATTGCCCTTGGAATCGGTCACACGACCTGATATGGATCCCCCCGGCTCAAGAGTAAAATTGATATCCCGGGTTTCCTGGCCAGCCCGCACCGTGACAGGCGTGGCCAGTAACGGATCTTGGACGTTGTTGTAAAATTCACCCATAAAATTCCCGGTCCCCATGAGATTGCCGAGAATATCCTGACCATAAACAACATAATCTCCGGATGGCAAGCCATCGATCGTATACCCGCCAAAGAGCCCGAGACCCAAACCTGCAAAGCTGGTGTCCCCTAAACTGATAGCATAGGCAATAGTAAGTGGACTCACCAGTCCCTGGGACGGTCGAATCGTTCCTCTGATAGCGCCTTGATTGGCAATTTCAGGATCGGTTGCTAAAGTAAAATCGATATTTTCTACGCTGGAATTCAGAGATGGAATGTCAATGGGAGTTGCAGAGGTCCATTGTGTGACATTCTGATACCAGGCAGGCACATATCCTTCGACACTGATCATAACTTTAACAGAGCCGGAATAGGGAAGCCGAATTTCATAATACCCATCGGTGATAAAGACCATACGCTCCACCAGAGGTGATGGCTGATCGCTCTGGGTAACGACAATCAGTGCTCGTTCATCCTGTACCGGCTGAACGCTTCCCGATTTTAGGACCTGTCCACTGAGCAAAGCTCCAGATATGAGTTCAAAGTCAATATTACGGGTGATGGTATTCTCTGTTACCTCGACCAGGCTTGCCTCACGCCAGGTCTCCAGCGAGGTAAGAGGAGCCATGACATCATTGTAAAGTTCGTCGACATAAAAGCGGGACCAGGTTACCACATAGTAATCTCCTGTCGGCAACCCCGTGATAACATAATTCCCCGTTTCATCGGTTTCAGCTTCGCCCGCAAAATAGCCGTGCCGGTCAAAAACAAATACCGCTACCGGGTTTTCCGGACTCGCTGATTGCACGGTCACACGTCCGGCAATTCCCTGCTGGTCGACATCTTTGGTCTTGGGCTGGCTGTTGAGCCAGGCGTTTAGTTCGATCCGTTTTTCAGAACTCGACCAGAGAGCGAAAAATTCCGGTACCAGTATGTGAGGGCTTGAAGGCAATGCTTTTTGAATTTTATTCTGCTGGCGAATAGAGTGCAGTAAATCATTTTCTGCTTTGGCACTGATTTTTGCCAGAGAAGCGACATTTTGAATCTGCTCAGAACTTTTTTTACCCGCATGACCAGGCAGGGCTACAATGAATACCATAAAAAGTGCAATGATAAATGTAAAAGCAGGGTTCTTGAATTTCATAAATAACCTCATAAGTATTTAAGCAAGTCGATCAATAAACGAATTTGTGATGATCATTCATTCCTATCATTTCTGAAAAACGATCTGTTGTTCAGCTAAAAAAAAGGAATCGGATTTCAAATTCAATTCTCTGTCACCAAAGCCCATCAATCCCACCACAAAATCAAAGATATTATCCTTACCGGATTGTTCCTCGCGTTCGCCCTGTCGCGGTTGAGGACGGCCTGCAAGCCAGTCCTGCAAATCTTTCAGAGATTCATCAGAGATCGGTTGTAAAATGGCCTTTATGGTAAGAAAATAGCTCTTTCCGAAATCAAGCTCGTTTTTTTCAATGATGGGCAGAGCTTGCATGACAGTGCACAAATCGAGAACCGTTTCCATATGAGCGGTCAAACGATTCTGATTCTCAGACACAATGGCGAATTTTTCCTCCCAGTTGTCATAATATACTTTTATTGATGCCACTCGCTCTTGCAGTTGATTGCTAAAGATGAGACGTTCTTGCCAGAGTTGAACCTTATAAATGATTTCAGCTATAAATCCGCGTTCCAGGCCTTGAATGGTCTTTGGATCAAAAAGACCGTCAACATGAAAGGTAATACATAAATCATTCTGTTCGACGAAAACACTATCAATGACAACCTGTTTTTCGGCAGCAGATGAACCCTTTATTGATATCAGGATGACCAGGCAATATATCAAAACCTGAAATGTCTTCAAAAGATTCCCCTTGATTAGGTGTCTGTCAATGATAACTCAAAAGCCAACCATTCATCCAGGGGTCGGATTTCACGAATAAAAAAGTTCAGCGACTGTAGTGAATTTTTCAATATTTCTTTTTCAGAGTTCAAGATTCCGGAAAGTAACAGTGTGCCGTCGTTTTCGAGGCGCTCTTTAAATAATGGCAATAAGGTTAACAGGACCCGGCGATTTACATTGGCGACAATCAAATCAAAGGCTCGAGGACGGAGAGCTTGTAAATGTCCGCAAAAAGAGAAAAAGCGATCATGGACAAGATTTTTACGAGCATTGTTCGCTGCTGTCACGGCTGCCACATCTTCGATATCAAACCCTATCGCGTAACTTGCGCCCAATTTGAGTGCGGCAATACTCAAAATACCTGTACCTGTACCCACATCCAGAACACGATCTCTGGGTTTTATTCTTTCCTCGATAAATTGCATGACGAGTTGCGTTGTCGCGTGGGTACCCGTGCCGAATGCCATCTCGGGATCCAGTTCAATCACACAGGGTGGCACCTCTTTAGGGTATGGCTCCCAGCTGGGTCGGACAAGAATCTTGTTGGTGATACGAATGCAATGATAGTTTTGTTTCCACTCTGCATTCCAGTCACGGTCAACGATCCACTCTTCGGAAATTCTAATTTGATGTGACTCGACATGCAATTTCTCAGCCAAAAGATCGCGAAACTCTTCCACCGACAAGGTGATCGATTTTTCGGGAAAATAAGCCCGAACCATTCCGGTTGTCTCTTCCAATCCTGTACATCCCAACTCAAAGAGATACACAGATAAAAAATCCATCAATTCGGATTCGAGCCGAATATGAAACAAGCGCCATTTACCCTCTTTTTTTTGCATTCCGTATCTCCTGATTTGAAAAAGTAAAGTAATACAAGTTGGACAAATAAACAATATTTTCATCACATTTTTTCAAATCACAAAAAAGACTCTTTTTGACAAAAACAAAGAGTCTCAGAGCATGGATGCACGGATTAGGATAACCGGGCCGATTAGCTTCCGCGGATAGAAATATTTACATCGATCATGAATTCTTTATATGAGGAATCTCCAATCAACTTGTTGTGAGTTTTTCCGATTTCAAAATGAGCGCCACCTCTCACGCGATCGCTAAAACTATAGTTCACCTGGGGTCTCAGGTACCATTTTGACGTTTCTGCGGTCACTTCATAGTCGCCGCCAGCACGGCTTTTTAGCGTCTGCTGCTCGCTCATGCTAAAGGTAAATTGAAAATCGATGCTGTTTTTCAGGCGCATCGTATTAAATGGCCAGACAGGAATACTGAAATCACTGCTTTTGGAATAACTGGCTGTCAACTGGATATCGTTCTTGGTTTGTTTTGTCCCTCCGACACCAAAGCTTTGGCTCAGTGAGTTTCTTTCTGAAATATTATATCTCATCTGCATAGAGATACCGTTTTTCCATGACATGGTAAATCCGGCCAAAGGTCGAAACTGCGAGTCATAATCCTCTTTACTAACAACTTCCTCACCGTTTTCCACATTATAGGTTTCGCTATATTTGCCGGTATAGCTATGATCGAGACTGACTCGCTGAACATAATTATTGATTAAAGGCAATTTTTCAAGTCCTCCGATCCGTACAGACCAGTCCGGCAGCGGAAAGGTTTCATTAAACGTCGCATCGAACAGATCGATCCAGGTGCGGGAACGTTGGCCGGTTATTTGAGTGCTGCTGTTCAAACTGCTCATATCATCATACTTTAGTGTTATCCGGACATCTCTGCCCAGAGAAAAGCCGGACGAGGCGCTGATATTGGTATTGTCACTGCTGGAGTTTCGATTAAACGATGCAGCTCCCACGTCGACATCAGACTGTTTGAGCTTTACGCTATCAGAAAGTCCGAATTGAAAACCCCAATCCGGTATACCATCGATACCATAGGCGGTCATATTCGAACGTTCATTATAGTTGACCGTAAACGGTTCGAAAACTTCAAATAACTTGAAAAAAAGTCCGACACCAAATTTTGCATAACCAAAAATCGACGTGCCATCGTCCTCTTGTTCATTCTCTTCGCCTTCTTTACCCTCCTCACCATTTGCTGGCTGGTTGCGACGCGGCGCGGGCCGGCGTCCACCCCGATTGCGCCCCGTCGGGGCACCCGGTCGATAGATTGAATTCATCAGGGTTTTGAGATTGAAATTTCCTGACACCTGAAAATTTCGCGATTGCGTGGCACTTTCATTTGCCAGCTTTTGCTGCCTGTTATATCCATATTTGAATCCGGTACTGTAACTAAAGTTCGTTGTGAGCCATGAAAAAAGCTTGGGACTGTATTTGATACTGAAATTCTGATCCACATCTGTCAGCAGTCCAAAATTCAGGTTCTTTAGATAAGCGATAACAGAATCACCGGGCACATCACGCATATCATTGGTATAGCCACGCGAATAATCCAGGGTCAAACTCTCAAAGATCTTGACATTCGAAGACATGTCGCGCGAGATATTGAACGAACTGTTACTGGAAAAAATTTCTGTGCCACGCGTCAGAGTCTCCTGAGAACTGCGGGCACCGGAAATGCCGGCACGGACAGATTGTGGCGAATAGTAGAGTTTCATATCAGACAAAATACGCGCCATTCTGGACTCGCCCAGCCAACCAAAGGGCCGAAAATAGTTATCCCGGCTAAAATTGATGCCCCAGTCAAGCTTTCCCGATTCTTGCGTATTATCAGCCCGTTTTGTACGGGAATCGCGACTAAAACTCTGATTCCGGCTATAGTTGGCCCGCAATGAGGACAAGAGATGCTTGACGAAAAAGTTTTGTGATCGGGAATTGACCGAAAATCCGACACTGTACCCCTGCTTTTCGCGTACAGACTCGATTTTTGTTATAGTCGTATCCGGCAAGGCATCCGTTACCTCAACATCGGTTCCTGGAATATATTTTGGGGTGGCCTCATTCCTGGCATAGTTAAGACTCACAGGAATGGAAACTCCCAACTTTGCAGGAAGAAACTTGTCTACTTGAACCGTTGTGTTGAAATTTCCACTGATCTGATTATCTCCGTCACCAAACCGGGTCGATACATTGTGAAAATCAGCATCCATTTTATTCATTTCACCATTGAACCGTATCAAGTCAGCCCAGGTCACATCCAACCGGGCACGCATCGCGATGCCCTTGTCTTTTTTCACATTGGAAAGGCGCAGTTCATTGATCCATACCTGACCGTTGAACGGGCCTGTGGTTTCTGCTGGCATGCCCAGTTCGGAATGATGCATATTTTTTACCCCGGCGACTAGTGTGCGAACATTTCGTAGCGCAGGTCTGCCTTTGACAATCAAACGGGTACGATCATCCAGATGTTTGACATGGATGTACTCTGTTTTTGCCGAATC
The DNA here is from genome assembly GCA_964400115.1 of uncultured Cytophagia bacterium. GTDB lineage: Bacteria > Zhuqueibacterota > Zhuqueibacteria > Residuimicrobiales > Oceaniaggregativiventaceae > Oceaniaggregativivens. The sequence continues at coordinate 25,942 of CAYNUX010000002.1, read as the reverse complement.
TGTCCAAACCTGATATTCCGGCAGTTCCTTTATGGTAGAGAGCTCGGTCAGATCGATCTCGATATTATTTCCGATCCATCCTTCATGGATACGCTTGCGAACTTCATAATAGTTTTCGGTGTCAGCACCAAACCGCAAAAAGAATTCTACCCGGCTCGAATCGAGAGCCATGTGTTGCCCGAACATGTCATGACCATAGACAAACATTTTCATGGTGCGGTAATTGATATAATCTTGTGGATCATAAAAGGTTTTTTGCAGGATACCGCTTTCGCCAGGCAAGAGATTCTCGACATCCAAAACCAATGCCTGCTCTTTATAGATCACCTGAGTCACGCGATCTCTCTCACCGCTCACACCCGGAGGCCCGACATAATCAGGATTATCATGTGTATTCACCACTGTAGCAGTGACTTTGGGTTCCTGATCCAGGCCAAAGTTTTCAGGATCATCATAATCTGAAGTCCCCATCTCTTTCCACTCACTTCCCACCAGTTTGATATCAGCGATCTGAATAACGTGTTCGCCCGATTCTTCAAATCCATCAAACCAGATACGAATATATTCCACCAATGACATATCAGGAGTGCCCACTGTGCTCAGGGTAGGCTCTAATGCATCCAGCGGAATGCGATATTGACGCCAACCTTTGTCCAATTCATCGGGCAAGCCTTTTCCGCCGACCATATAGTTTTCAGCGTCTTCAGAATCCCGTCGCAACGAAAACCGGTAGGAGAAATAATCGTTACGAAAATCAACGTCACCATTCTCATTCATATCCTCTGTATCCGGCCGGCGACCGCCACGATCATTCTCATTTCCCTCGGTACCGTTGTTGCGGGTATAATCGATATCGATCTTGTTGCCACTATCGTATTTCCAGTCATCCCAGCTCGTAGGTTCCCCATAATCCTGTACACCATTGCCATTGAGATCCCAAAAATCATTAGGATCACGACCGGGCATTCCGTCGAGACCGACATCTTCGCCTTCATCGAGCAAGTCGTTACGATAGCTGTTTCGTAACTCATCTTCGGTATCGAATCTTTGGTTGGGAATAATATCTTCAGAAATTTGCCCGATATCGATGTGCATATTCCCATCATAAGCTCTGATCCAGATTTCAAGGAATTTCGCTTCTGTCTGGTTACGATACCCCGGAGACAGGGCCATCTGAATCCCGTTCCATGAATCTTTAATATCGGCAATCGAATCTGCCGGAGAGATATGGAGTTTTAGCGTAGGCACGGTTTGCGCCACATTGGCGTTCACATCACGCGTAGGCCAGATCTCTTTGATCAGAGTAGGATTGTAGGGATTATAGTAATACATTCTGCCTCTGGCTGAAAGATCCGGATTATTGTAATCGAATTTTCCGTGCGGCGGAGAAGCAAAATTCCAGCTTTGTTTGGAAATATTGATCGGTGTTTCCCGTTTGGCTGTTTCAAAGTCATCGATATAGGCCACACCATCGTTGTCGTCCGTATCCGGGTTGTTTCTGGTGTTGGGATTGGGAACAATTTGCGCGATTTCGCCTTCAAAAGTAATCGAAGACGGCGTACGTGTATCCACGAACGGCAAAAAATTGGCAAACCGGGTCAAAAAGAACGGTTTGAAAGACAGACTGGTGTTGACATCCCAGATAAAATTACGCATGGGGCCTTTGCCGACACGGATTTTTTGATCCAGAGTGCGCTCATTGAGATACATCATGGTCGCACCGATAAAACTGTCATCCCACAGGTCGTATTCGGCACGAGCTCCCATGACGGTTTTCTTGTCGATTTGAAACAGCTGATTGCTCTCGTATGAGATATCGAGATTGGCATTGGCGGCGGTCGCCTGCTCATTCAGCAAACGCAGCGTGCCGGTAAAATAGTCTATGGTATAATCCGAACCCCGCTGCAAACGCCGGCCATTCAGCAACACTTCTTCAGAGTTTTCAATGATATTCATGCCAAGACGATATTCTGCACTGCGGGTCTGGGATTTCACCTCAAGATAAAACTTTGATTCGGCATTGATCACACTCTGTACGGTGGTGTCGTAAATAGCCGCCGTCCGTTTGTCATCGGGGTAGCCGGGATCATCGGGATCAAACGGTCGCAGGTTGGGAAAGTATATCTCTCCCAAAGCCAGATTAATGATATTGGGATTGTTGTCGATGATATTATCCGGTTGCGGATCACCGCTCTCATTGACCTGATCCAGGCCGAATAATTGCAAATAGGTCATTTTTTGCCCATCGACGACAATGGTTTCTTGCGGATCACCGGATGCAGGTTTATAGAACAAGCGGATTTCCAGGCCATCCTTGGGGATATTGCGCGACCCGAGATAATAGACATTTTTCCATTCGAGATCCCAGGTCAGATCCGATGGCCGCGGGTTTTGAGACTTTAGCATACGCAGCTGGACGATATCGTCCTGAACGGGATCAAAATCGATATTTCCACGAATCCGTCCGCTTTTATCTTTAAAAGCAACCGCCAAAACTTCCCCCTCACCCAGGGGCATATTCATACGAATAAACCCGACTTGTTTATCGACGTAATACTCGTCCTTTTCCAGGCGCAAGAAATATCCGCGATGATTTTCACTGGTTGCCCGGGAGGTATCGTATTCGGTAATCACCTGCCGCTCCTGATCCTCGGGCTTGGTCATCCAGGCCCAGCCTCGAACGGCTTCGGCATAGGCTTGCTGGTAACGCGCTTCTGATTTATAGACCTCGATCTCGACGATTTCATGGTTACCATCAACCATGACTTCACCGTCTTCATTCAGACGATAATTTTCCTGATAAAGATCATCGAGAAAATAGTAAACTCCGGTACGATACTGATAATCCTGGATGGTATTGGCGTCCTCGCTGGCACCACCGGAAAGGCTCATTTTCTTTTTCTCACCCTTTTCCTGGCTGGCCACAGCTGTAAATTTCAGACGCCCGACCTGGGCGGCCATCTTGATACCGAACAATCCGCTGCTTCCGCCACCGGTTTGCACAAAACGGGTACCGGGCAAAGCCAGCGAGATGTTTCCGGCTTCGATAGACTGGATGATCTCGTCTTCATAGCCTTCATATTTGAGCATGATATTGTTTTCAAACTCGAATGCGCGCTCGGAATCCTGATCGATTCCGATGGTGACCTTGTCTCCGATATGCCCCTGAACCTTGAATCGCTGCGTTTGCTCCATCTTGAAATTGTAATCAGAACCGCGGTTGATAGCCGTCTTGACCTCACTGCGTTTTTCATGACGAAATCCGCCCTTGATATTGATTTCACCGGTCACGTCCAGGCCGACCGTACCGCTACCAAAGATCTGTTGAAAGGCCTTGCTCTTGATCTCAACAGGAATATCGATGCGCAAACCGCCCCGTCCTCTGGAGCCATATCTTGATCTTTCGCCCAAATTGGAAAAAACGGTTCGTTTCCACTGATCCTTGAGATTTTGCTCGCGGCGTTGCCGGATATAGTTATCCAGGGTCATATAGGTAGGAAGCCGAAAGGGTTGGTCTCCGATTTTTTCCACAAACTCTATATTCTGACCGGTGGAATCCAGGCTGATATCGCGCTTGAAATTGCTGATGCGAACCTTGACATATTGCGAACGCAATCCGTCTTTATGTAAACCCAAAAACGGATCTTCATCGGAAAGAGGAACACGAGGATCCTGGGGACCCGGCACTCGTAACCCGATAAAAGAGGACGCAGAGACCCCTTGCGCAGGGATGGGACATAGGTGCCCCATCGCCAGGACATAAAGCATCCCGACAAAACTGATTGTATAAATTTTGAATCGACTCATGTGAGTTTAGGAGCGCCTTGTAAAAGGTAATGTTTACATGCACCAAGCATGTAAACACGCCACAATTAGACTTTTGTTTTCTCTAGATTTACGAATTTAGATCAGTAACCAAGTCTTATAGGCCTCTCCTATAATTAGGGGAATTTCGAAGTTTTGCTACGGTTGCCAATGTAACCAACTCGGCAAACAATTTCAATACAAAAATTCGTTATTTGATAAAAAGTTACAAATTTCAGGCCACAAGGAACCTTTTTAACTGAAAATCATAGACTCTTTACACCTTGTAGTTAAAGACAGAAATCATTATTTTATACTCGTAATAAAATTAAAGTTCCCAAATTTTTCCAAAATATCAAAAATTCGCCAAAAACGGATGAAATAGTGAACAAGAGCTCACGAAAAAAAAGAGACTTGCAGGGCACCTGGATCTTGTGGAAATATCTCTTAAAGGAACACGCCGGTCCTTTTCTGTTTGCGCTATCCGTCATAACACTCATATTCTTGTTGAATCTCGTTTTTCGCGAATTGGGACGATTTCTTTCCAGAGGGTTGGGTTTCCAGGTGATCGTTGAATTCTTTTTTCTCAACATCGCCTGGATGATCGCGCTCGCGGTTCCCATGGCGATATTGGTGGCTACGGTCATGGCTTTTGGCCGCCTGTCAGGAGACAACGAAATTGTTGCCCTCAAATCCAATGGGATCAGCATACTTTCGTTGCTTTTCCCTATCATTCTTATGGCCGGATTGCTGGCTGTCGGTTTGGTACATTTTAACAATGCAGTTTTACCCGAATTCAACCACCGGCTCAAAATTCTCGCTTCGGATATTGCACGAACCCGGCCTACATTGACTCTGGAACCCGGCGTATTTTTTCGCGATCTCCCTCACTATTCTTTGATGGTTAAAGAGATCGAGGAACACCCGGATACATCATTTGTAAAGTCGGTCTTTATCGAAGACAGCTCCGATCCTGACCGCGTGACCACCATCGTTGCGGATAGCGGTAAAGTCTATTTTGACTATAGCAACGGACAACTCGTGTTTATGCTCTATGATGGAGAGTTTCACGAACTCGATCTTTTGGATATGCAAAACTATCGCATCCTCACATTCCCTAAACAACGCATTACGATCGATGTTCCTGATGCGCAACTGCAACGCAGCAGTTCTACGCATCGCGGTGACAGAGAAAAAAGCGCAGAGATGCTCCTGGATGATATCGAAGAAAACAGAACTGAAATTCAAAAACAGGAACAGCGTGTGGAATATCTCTTTTCGTTGCATGTGGAAAAATATATGCCTCTGAATTACATCCCTGCAGGTCAGGCCAATGACACCCGTTTGGTTCCGGAAATCGATAAATACAAGATTTACAAGCCCAATATTCATCGCGCACTGGCCGATCATCTAAAGCTTGCGCAAGATCTGCAGGCAAAAACAGAGCTCATCAACACTCTGGAACGGGAAAACAGTAAGCTCATGGTTGAAGTTCACAAAAAATATTCCATTCCCGTTGCCTGCATCATCTTTGTTCTCATCGGCGCTCCCCTGGGGATCATGACCCGGAGAGGCAATATGGCCATGGCTGCGGGAATCAGCTTTGTTTTTTTTCTTATCTTTTGGGCTTCACTGATGGGCGGTGAAAAACTGGCAGATAAACAGATCGTTAGCCCCTTTATCGCCATGTGGTTTGCCGATCTCTTGGTAGGGATCGGGGGATTGATTCTGGTGGTGCACTCTATACGCGAAAGCACGTTTATCCGTTGGGATATCGTGGGACAATGGTTTAGAAAAAAACTGGCGCGCTCATGACTCTGTTGGATCGTTACATTGCCAAACAATTTCTCTTTATTCTCGTTTTTGCACTGATCGCCTTTACCACGATCTTTATCATCGTGGATCTGATCGAAAGTCTCGATGATCTGATCAGCCAGCAGGTACCGCTTGGTGTTGCGATAGAGATATATCTCTATTCATTGCCCTTTATGGTGATACTGATTCTGCCGGTGGCCATGCTGCTGGCCAGTTTATTCAGCGTCGGTAACATGTCCAGATACAATGAAATCGTGGCCATGAAATCGGCAGGAATCAGCTTGTACCGCATCTTGTTACCCCTGCTCGTCATCGGATTTCTGATGAGCCTGGTCGCTCTGGCCTTTGGCGAATATGTCGTTCCTCCGGCCAGCGAACGATACGCTTACCTGAATGATCAATACCTGGAGAAACACCGCGAAGCATGGAGAAAACGAATCGACCAACCTTTTGTGCGCGACCAGCAGAATCATCTGGTCAGTATGCGCTATTTCAATACGGCCCGCAATATTGGCTACTTTGTTTCGATCCGAAAATTCGACGGCCAAAAGCTGCTCTTTCGCATCGATAGTCGCAAGATCACCTGGCAAGACAGTACCTGGGTCCTGGATCGGGGTTATATTCGCAATTTCGACAATGGCAATGAAACCGCCACAGCTTTTACGAATTACAAGCTCGATGATACCAATCTCGTGCCAGAGGACTTTGCACGATTTCTCAAGGAACCGGAACAGATGTCCTATAAAGAGCTGAGTCTGTTCATCAAAGAGGTCGAGCGTAACGGCAGCAAACCTGACCGCTGGTTGGTGGATCTCTATTTAAAAATCGCCATTCCGTTTGCCAATTTGATCATCGTGCTGTTTGGTGCTCCCCTTTCATCCCCCAAACGGCGCGGCAGCACAGCCACAGGATTTGGTGTCAGCCTGGCCATCTGTTTCGTCTATTTTGGCATCGTCAAGACCGCCCAGGCCATGGGTCAGGCCGGAACGCTCGACCCCCTCTTTGCTGCCTGGATTGCCAACATTATCTTTGCCATCGCCGGTGTGATCGTCCTGGTCAAGGCGACGCGGACATAAAAAAAAGGCACATGCCGAGCCGTCACGTGCCTTTATAATAAACTGCAGAATCGAATCAGAAGGTCAGGCCTACTGAAAATCGCTGTACGTAATCGAGTAATCCGAATTCTGCATACGCATAGTCGAGTTTCAACAACATGGAACTGCCGTAAATGCGGTAATGAATGCCACCGCCTACTGTCAGTCCTTCTTCAGACTCTTCCCTGAACAATTGAGCATACCCGGCGCGTACATAAAAGGTCTCACCAAGCGCCACCTCGGTACCCAGATTCAGACTTTCGGTATTGTCATTGGGATGCAAGGCATCGATAGCATATGACCACCGCAGACGATTATTCTGAATAAAGTCTCCGGCCACCCCGACGCGAAAAAGCAAAGGCAATGGAAACGGATCAGTCTCGTACAAGGCATTGACAAACTGTACATTGCCCTGATTAAAGTCATCCGGATCCTTGCTGAACCGCAAGTCGCGTCCTTCCATACGCAACTCGCCACCGAAATTGCTGATCGCGGCGCCAAGACGCATGCCGTTAAAGAACGGCGTGACAAACAAGGCGCCGATATCACCGGCCACAGAGCTGGCACTCTCGTGCCAGATGCGTTGCTGGATATATTTGAGGCTGGCGCCAAAGGAAAACTTGTCAGTCAACCGACGCGCGTAGCTGAGATGCACAGCCAGATCCGATGCATCCCAAAACTCGCCGGTACCTTCCGGTTGGTCTACGGTTCGCACCATATCTTCAGGCGTGGTCAGACTCGTGATACTGGCGGCGAGAATACCCACGTACCCTAATTCGGTTGCAAAAGCGATATGATTGAAATTCATGCCGGCCAGCCATTCATTATGGACAAACTCTACATCCCGTCCCGTGATATAGCCGAGACCGGATGGATTCCAGTGGATGCTGCTCAGGTCTCCCATCATACCGGCATAAGCACCGCCCATGGCAGTCGCCCGGGCATCGACGCCGATTTTCAAAAACTGTGCTGCAGCGGTACCGGTTTTGGTCAGGGTCTGTGTATTGTCGAGCTGAGCAAACGCCGATACCGCAAAAACGATGATCAATGTGAAAATTCTTTTCATAAAAAAACTCCTCCGTGCTGTCGACGCTTTAGGGTGCGGTTATTTAATGACCGCAAAGCGTCCGATTTTCTCACCTAACGGACCTGCGTCTACATGATAGATATATACTCCAAAGGCGACAGGGAAATTGTCCTTTGTGGTCAAATCCCAATACTCTTTACCGTCATCCATTCCTGCCGAATGATAGAGCGTCTCTACCAATTCACCACTGACCGTAAAAATACGAATCGTGCATTCACGCGGCAAATGGTTAAAATAGATACGACGGGGTCCGCGGTCCCGGGGATTCTGCAAGTCAAGGGGTTCGATCACGTTGGTCGCCACATAAGGATTGGGTACCACGGCGATTTTATCGAGATCCAATTGCCCTTTGTCCTGATCGATATAGGAAGCCTCAGTGCTGAACTGATAAACATCATCCTGGGTAAACGGGCGTGTGGTGGCGATATAATAAATATCTCCTTGCCTCGGCGGAATAGCCGGGCCCTCTTCCGGGGGTTCAAAGATAAATTCCCAGGTACTTTCCAGACCTTCATCCCCTTTGAGAACAATAACGCGTTCTCCCGGTGACCACATGCTGTCCCGGGTGGCACTCACTTCGAGAATCACGATGCGCATTTGTTTAGGCACGCGTCCCTGAGTGACATCCCACACCTGAAAATCGGTTTTGACATAACCGAATCCCTCACGGGCACTGCTGTCGGCGATATCATCAAAAAACCGCACCTCAAAATCAGCCGGATATTTATTCCGTTCGAGGTTGTTAAAGGGTTTAACGGTTGCCAGCCAATTGCTTTCGCTTGTAGGGGTCCATCCCATACGTTCTTCTTCCAGCTCGAGAGACTGATCCCGGACAAACACTTTCATCCCATCAAAGACCGGATTGGCTTCTTCAAAATCAAGCAGAGTGCTTTCCCAAACCGGGTAATACTGAAACGTGACTTTGTACATCACGCCATCCTGCATGGCACCGTCCGGGATGGGCCGGAGTTGTCCGGTTTCGGTCAATAGCTCATAATCTGTTCCTTCGGTAAAAGAGCCTCCGCCTCCGGCTTCTGTCAATGTCAGAGTACCGGGCTCGATAGTCCGTTTCGACAGCTGAGTGAATTGATCAATACGAGCCATAAACTCTTCTTCAACAGGTTTGAGGTCCTTGACCGAATAGCGGGTGGGGTCTGCCATAAATTGTATTTCAAACGTATTATCATCTTCCACCATACGAGGATCGACGACATTGACTTTGACGGGTCCGGTAGCGACACCCTTGACATGGGAAATATTGTTCGCACCGCCGGCTTCTTGGAGCGTTCCTTCCACATAACCGGCAGCCGGAGATCGTGGCACAATCCGAACAGTATTGACATCCAGGACATACTCGTTGCGTTCCGGATCCACCGTAATGTTCTTGGAACATTCAGCCGGTGCAATGCCCAGGCTGTCATCGCCGTGATCATAAGACACCACCGCATAATAATAGGTCTGGCCATTGATCACATTGTTGGAATCGATATAAGCGTGCCGTAATCCGGTATTATTACCGAGGTTATAGGACACACCTCTGCCGGCAAAGATGATATCGCTCAGACCCTGATAGTCGTTGACCAGATCGAATCTGGCAGGCGCCCCGTTGGATGCACGCAAGGGTTCGAACAAAAAGCTGGTGCCATTGGCATCGGTAATGGTTTGCCGGTCTGCAAATTGCGGATCAGTGCTTCGATAAATGACATAGCCTTCGAAATCGTTCTTTTGGGAAACCGGATCAAAAGACGATTCGGCCACATCATCCCAATACAGGGTCACTTTTTCATCACCGGGAACCGCCGTCACATTGGGTTTCTGTGGCGGTTTGGCAAACTGGTAATTGATCTCATAGATCTGCTGCGCCGTGAGCGCGTTCAGTGTGAGATCGTCATAGTTCTGACCGACCAACAAGGCAATGGAGAAACGGCGTGATTCGCCGGCAGGCAGATCGATTTCACCGGATCCGTATAAAAAGACATTGTCGCCTGCTTGTTCCGAATTGGCAGAATCGAACTTGCCCGGAGTCAGAAAATTGCGATACACATAATCGTCATTGGAAATGCGGTTCTGAGAGCTGAACGGTGGCGCCGCAAAGCTGGTCAACCCGATCATATCGGATTCATCGAGATCGGTCCACTCGAAATTGGGTTCACCGGGCCGGCGCACATCAAACTGCACACCCGCGGTGGGCAGGCCATCGCCTTCACCCTCATCGCCGGTATTGGGCACACCATCCATACCCACATCGTGCTTTTCGGGATCCCAGTCACCATCATCATCGATGCCGTTTTCCTGGCTCTCGTCGATCATGCCATCGTTATCATTGTCGATACCATCATGAGGATTACCCGGACTTTCCAGAAACTTGTAACCAAAGTATCCGGGTGTCTTGCCAGCCACATCGGCTCTGCCGTCTTCGTCCCAGGCATAGACCATTTCCAGAGAGGTATCGAAAAAGGCAAGGTCATCGGTATAGTTTGCAGGGCCACCGATGTGAGGATCACCCCACATGCCAAAAACGACGTTTTCAAGATCTTTATCGCTCTTGTTGGTGACTTTGTAAATCAAAAAGATAATATCTTCCGCGAGCGGATTGGCCCACTGGTAATAACGGCACTCGACTTCAAGACCCAGGCCGCGCCGGGTGGAATCGTCTTCAAAGGGATAGTATTGAAACTCTTTATTTTGCCGGTCATCCACCACGAAAAACGCCTCCATGTCGGCATTGGAAGATCCCTGCCCCAGAGCACCGGGCCAGACATATTTTTTCAGATTGGGATTATACCAACCTTCCGGCCAACTATCGGGCTTGCCATCCCCATCACGGTCGATATCGTTGGATGTGGGGATGCGGTCACTGGTAGGATCAGCATAAGGAACCTGACTGTCATCGCTGAATTTCAAGGGCTCCCATGACCAAAACTCTGAACCGTCGGGAGAGACCTCTCCGCCCAACGATACCAGGCCATCGCTGATGACCCGCGCAGCATAGACCGTGTCGCCGTTGGCATCGACAATCGGGTTGCCGTTGGCATCGGTTTTAATATAGGCATCGCGATGACTGCCTGCGGGCACCTCTACCTCCGCACAAATAAAGGGAGCAAATTCATATCCATATCCCAACCCTTCCCACACAATATCTGTGGTACGGTTGCTCGGGTTGGAGATAGAACCGTAATTCCAGATTTCCGAAGTAATTTTGTTGCCGTTCATCACGGTTTTCTGGCGACGCAAAATTTGCGGATCGTCCTGCGTGCTCTTTTGTAAACGCCTCTCACGCCAGCGCCAATATTCCTGATGCTGCGATTCAGACCACTCTTTTTGTGGTCCATTTATAAAGTATTCTAAACTGCCTCTTTTGGGTTGCTCGGCTGTAAAACCGGAAGAACCGAGCACACTTGCAAGGAACAGCCATAAAAACAATTGTCGTATCATCATTCTATCTCACTATTTGGTTAGAACTCTAGAGAAACTCCTGCCTGCACCAGTCTTGGTGCGCGATAATAGTTGGGACGGGTTTGATACTCTTCCCAGGTATGCACGCCAGGCTCGCCATAATGCCGGATAAACTCTTGTGTCTCCTCAGCGCTGCGATTCCAAAACGTATACCCTGCCCGGCCAGTGTCGTCAAAGACATAGCGCTCATTGAGGGTGTCAAACAAATTAAAGGCTTTGACGAAAAAGACGAATCCAATATTGCCCATGCGGATATTTTTGTATGCATGCAAGTCCACGGTGCGCTGCCAGGGCTTGCGCTGACTATTGGGATCCGGGACATAGTTGGCAAACGGAATCACCGGTGTATATGGCCAGCCGCTGCTCATGCGCCCGATAAAACTCACCCCCCAGCTGCCGGGTTCGCTCAACGTAACCGTGGCATTCAGGATATGCCGTTGATCCCAGTTCAGAGGAACGATGCGTTTCTCTTCTTCGACGCCCGATATGGCACTGAAAAAGAACGCACCCGAACGCACATCATTGCCATCGGTTTTCTGAAAAGTGTAATCCAGCCAGGCTGTGATCTTGCTGGCAGAGTCATGGCGTTTGGTCAGCGAAAAGGTAATCCCCTTGACGGCACCATAATCTTTGTTAAGAAAAACACTATACGAAGAAGGTCCAAATTGCGCCGATTCATAGCGAATACTTTGCAAAGCCAGTAAATCCCGGATATCCTTGGCAAACATGCTCACCTCCAGCGCCAGGTAATCGGCCAGCTGTTGCTGCAATCCGAATTCATAAATCACGGTCTTTTCGGGTTTCAGGTTGGCATAACCGATGGACGGGGCTGTGCCTGCACCAAAGACATCCTCGAGATAAAGACGACGCAGAGGTGGCATTTGAAAAAAGTGTCCATATGAAAAATGCAAAATACCTCTATCGGTGATCGGAAAAGAGACACCCAACCGCGGAGAAATCATGTGCTTGGGATCTGCCTGCATGCGCTCGCTCTGATCCGGACGAATCAGATCAACAATATATTTGGCCTGCGGATCGAAATAATCATAGCGCACACCGGCATTGATGATCATGTCTTCGTATTCGATCTTGTCCTGTACATATCCGGACAAAAAGATAGCCTGGTTGTCATAAAACACATGGCTGGGAGACTCGTTTGCCGGTTTGACCGTTGGCTGACGATACTCTTGATTATCATAAAGCACCGTAAATATGGTTTCTGTCAGGTCATCGACCCGCACCATAGCACCGGTTTTGACCTCATGCCTCAAATTAATCTGGCTGGTAAAATCAAACCGCCCTCCCCGCGATTCGGAATCGCGGTAATTATGCCCCATCTGCATGCCACCGAAATTAAACGTGGCCAAAGTGGGCGTGCCGCGCACACGCGTCGTGGGCACATAACGCGGATCCAGAGGATCCTCAAAGCGGTATGATTTGTAATCCGTGCTGCTATAGAATAGATTGGCCTCATAAAAACTCTTGCCAAACACATGAGAAAATTTGACCGAATAGTTGTAATTATCGGAAAAATAGTTCAAGATTCCTTCAGGATTAAAACGATACCTGTGCACATAGGCACTGGACCGGCCATTGTCATACAGCATCTGACCGGATAATTTCATGGACGGATTAATACGGAAAGTGAGCTTGTGCATCATATTGAGGTCACGCCTATCGTTCATGGGAACGAATTCATTGTCTCCACCCAGTTCGATATACCAGTTATCCGAATCCCGAAAATCTGCGGAATCTGCAGGAAGGTGTTCGCGTTGTCCGTAAAGCCAGCCTTCGTTGTCATTATATCGCAGACTGGAATTAAACGTGAGCTTTTTCCCGGTAAAGGGAATCGGACCATTGATCGTTCCTTCGATCACCGAATTGGCAAACGGTTCGACATCCCCAATATGGTAAAAAATATTTTCATCATTGGAGATATAATCACCGGTATAATAAGACAAACTTCCGGCATAGCGCTCCCGCCCCTCTTTGAGACGAATATTGACAATCCCGCTCATGGCATTACCATATTCGGCATTGAATGCACCGCTGACCACTTTCATCTCTTCCAAAGCCTTGTTGGACACGTTAGTGGCCAGGCTGTTGGTAAAAAACGGATTGGTCACCGGCACACCATCGACAAAATAGCCCACTTCTGTGGAGCGGCCACCGCGGATGTGCAGGGCGCCGTCAGCACCCTGATTGACACCGGCCTGAGTCGTCAGCACGCCCACGAAACTCTCGACAGGCAATGCCCGAATCTCTTCTGCTGTGGTGGTTTTTTGCGAAGCCGTAAGATCTTTTTGCACCAGCGGCCGCTCGGCCACAATGGTCACCTCTTCGCCGGCAATCACCTCCTGTGACAAGGCAAAATTTTGCCTTGTGGTTTGATCGATGCTGGCGCGCACATTTTCGATATGCGTGGTGGCATACCCGATATAAGACGCACGCAACGTATAGGTTCCGGGCGGAACATTCAGGATCAAATAGTTGCCGTCAATATCGGTGGCAGCACCTGTGGACGTGCCTTCAATCAGCACATTCACGCCAGGCAGCGGATCACCGGATTCTTTGTCGATTACACGCCCGACAATCTTGCCAGCCGCGGCCCACAACGGGCTCGACACCCCTAACAGGATAAGAAACAAGGTTAACCCTATTCTTCCCCGATTCAATCTTTGATTCATACCTTTCTCCAAATCATACCTGTCAGTTCTCTATAGTGCTACAACCTCCCCAGAACCCAAAAGTTTCAAATCATTTGAACTCTGGGGAGGTGCAGCAGCAAGATACGACTGTAATGTATATGCAATAATGCCTCGTCGTGTCAACCACGCGCGGCGAGGCAATAAAAAAAGGGATTCGGCTCATATAGAGCCGAATCCTTTATTTTCAATTATTTAACCAGCGTCATACGACGGGTTTTGCTGAAATTACCCCATTCCAGAGCGTAAATATAGACACCGGTAGCCACACGGTTACCTGCGTCGTTCATGCCATCCCAGAGCACTTTGTGCTTGCCAGCGACCTGCAGCTGATCATCCACCAGGGTGCGTACCAATTGTCCCATGGTGTTGTAGATCTTGAGCGAGATCTGCTTGTTTAACGGCAGATCATAGCTGATGGTCGTGGTTGGGTTGAACGGATTGGGATAATTTTGTTCCAGAACAAAATCATCAGGCGTAACAAAACGAACTTGCTGGCGTTCCACGGCTGTGGAAGGACCGGTAAACTCGAAACGCATCACCACAAAATTCTTGTCATTGGCGATCTTGGTTTCCGTGGTATCATAATCTCCGGCAACCGGATCCCAAGTGATATTGGTAGTGGTTACGCTGTCGGTATTTGATTGGAAACTGGCCAAAAGCTCATATTGGTCGTCATTGTCAAAATCGATGGGTTGACCCATCGTATGAGCCTCTACCTTGGAGGCAAAACGCGAACTGTTGCTATAATCAGTAGTGATGATCCCGGCGGAATCCTTGACCACGATATTCTGAATATCATTGGGCTCACCGGTATAAATCACCTCGGTCATATAGCCCATCGGATCACGAGGATTGTCACCCATGAGTTCAGCACTCACGATGGCTTGCGGAAAGCTGCCGCCACTGAAAACATTGGCTTTGCCGTCCTGATCGACATCGAAAACACTGGCATAAAACGGTGCGAATCCATCGACGACTTTAACCATATGGTTCTCATCGATGGACAGAACATCATCACCCGCTTCATAGTCGAGGACCCAGAGATCACCGGTATAATAGTTGGTAAAGAAAACTTCATCATCGCCATCACCATTGACGTCACCGGCATCGCCACCGAACAAGGACACATGGTCATCGGGATAGGTTGCCTGGAGATTCTTGGTCGCAGAGCCGGTATCCGGTGCGGCATAGGTATCAGCACCGAGAACATCGACGTTATAGAAATTAAAGTAATTCCAGGTATGGTTGACCAGTTCGTAGGAACCGTCTCCGTCCAAATCGGCGGGCAGGACTTCATAGGGTGAACCGCCACCATAATTTACACGGTCGACAAAATATTCGGTCACCCAGGTCTCAAAACCACCGCCAGCAGCTTCGAACTCGATATCACCTTCGACAGAGGTCACCAGTGTACCGCGTTGACCTTCACCATCATTTCGGCGAATGGCGATTAGCAGCTCCTGTTTACCATCCATGTCGACATCAGCCACATTGATGGCTTCATGGTCACCTCTAAAGGCAGTGTAATCTTGGGGGCAGCAAACATTAATTTCGCTGTTTACAACCGAAGAATAGATGGTGCCGTAATTATCGCTCCCCACAACACCGTCCCATTCAAAGACATACCAGCCGGACGGTTCTGAAGCCAGCGGAAAAACGATTTCCCAACGGTCATCACCATCCAGATCAGAGACCGTTACAATTCTTGGATTAGCCCAGCTGGTATTAACCTCTTGCCTGTTGTTCAAGGTGTCGATAGGTGATTCCCAAACCATTTCAAATACATCAGCAGCCATGTTATACTCGAAAACAAATACGCGATGCCCTTCATAGTCAGTAACAATCATCTCCTTGGCACCATCCTGATCCAGATCAAAGCCACCGATCACGGTACGGCTGTTGCCACTAGGATCTGTCGCATAAAAGTCATCGATTTCTTCATGCTGCAGAGTATTCATGGTTTCCCAGTTTTCCGGGGTGCTTTCTGCCGTTTCGGGACTGTATTCCAACACCACGAGCATGGGCTGACCTTCTTCATCGGCCCAGAGATTGGTCAGGACGACCTCTCTGAATCCGTCACCATCCAGATCGACCGGACTGACAGCGACCGGATACCAGCGTTCCTGCGGGGTATCGCCGGAGCTGTCGAGGATGATCGACCAGTCATAGCTGGCAGAATCGGCCGGGCTACCCAGTTCCTGGTATTCGATACGCGAGACTTTTTCATCACGACCCCAGGTTCCGATGATATCGGGACGTCCATCTCTGTCGATATCGCCCACGTCGCCGCCACGGCTGCGCTTGGTATCGGAAAACGTCCCTACAGTCACCACGTCATCCATGGTCAGGGCACCGACATCATCGGTATCATCGATGAAATAAAGCTTGCCATCGCTCATGACAAACCAGGCTTCCAGCATTTCATCGCCATCCACATCCTGGAACGCGAATCCATTGGTATCGGTATCACCGGGATCGTCTTCTTCGAGCTTGGCCTGATTGATGTCTGTGGCCAGCACATAGGCATCCGGACCCACAGATTCGAAAATGGTCATGCTCCAGAGATCCCAGGTATTGACCCAGATTTCGGGATTGCCGTCGCCATCAAAGTCGACGATATCCACATCATAGACGGCACCGCCGTCGAGCAGGCCTTCACCGGCCTCGCTGTCCATGAATTCAACTTGAAATGCAGCAAAGGCATCGAGGCCGTCGGTGGCCAGAGAAATCACTACGAGCTCGCGGGTGGTACGGGATACTGTTGCCAGCTCAATCTCACCGTCGCCATCTGCATCGCCGAGTTTGAATCCGGCCGGACGAAAATCGAGCTCAGGAGCCATGCCATAATCATAGGTCAGGGTCGGAGAATCGGGAAACGCACCGGTTTCGTCTTGCTCAAAGATGAACAATTTGTTGGGCGAATCGATGGTGGGCACTCCAAAAAAGATCTCCCAGAGGCCGTCTCCGTCCATATCTCCGTACTCTAGAGCAGGAAGAGAATTGGAAAGCTCTGTCATGCTATAATGCCAGACATATTCATAGGTGTCATTGGCTACAGCTTCATAAAGGAAAACATCCAGAGTTCCCTCTCCCGGCCCTTCAGGAGCAAGGGTTTCATCGGTAGTAAAAAGAATTTCACGACGACCGTCATTGTCGAAATCCATGCCGACGCGGACGCTGCGGGCGCCAAAACCGGGTCCGAGCTGACTCATGACGTCATCGGTACGGGGATCCAGGGTCCAGGATACTTTGAAACCAGGACCGGTTTGTAAATCTGCAGCCTGAACCATTGCGGGTAAGGCAAAAGTTACGGCTACGAGTGCGGCAAAACAGAGTGTTAGCCACTTTTTCATAGGTGTTCCTCCCTGTTGGTTTGGGTTGTTATGGGTTAGCAATCGAGAATCTGATTATCACCTCCTAACCATGATATGTTTGATCGAGTTTTCAATAAGAAAATACATCTTTACCGTAAAGGTAACACAAAATTTAGCCCGACTATTTCTCCTTTATGATCATCACCCTAGAGTTCCAGCACGTATTCACCCCGGAGCAATTCGAACCGCTTTTTCGGATGTTCCACCTTGAGGACAACCCGGCTATTCGTTTTCACAGTAATTTTCCGGTTTGGTACCCCTGATATAACCATATCGATCCGATTCTGGTAAGCCGGACCCCAACATAAATTTTTGATGCCGTGCTCATCCTTTCTGTTCAACGTCCACACGATTGTATGTTCAGGAGCTTTGACCTGGATGCCCAGGACGCTTTCAATGAACAGGGTGATAGGCGTCAGCCCGGACCACCCCACAAAATTCCATTGCGAATGACTGCCCGGTTCTCCGATATTGACCGGACTGTAATTTTCATAGAGGGTGCCACTCTGAATCCATCCCATGTACATGCTCAGCAGATGTTTTTCCGCGATTTCGGCTGCGAGCGAATCCTGGTCATAGGCCTCAAGTCCCCAAATGACCATGGCATTCATCGACGGCATTACCGATCCATGCCAGCGTTCGCCATAGATCGAAAATCCGTCGGTGTTCTGTCCGCCCATGGTCGGTACCCGATGGGGGGTATTGAAATTGTATTGATCAGCCAACGCGTTCAAAAGTCCGTCCAGGTGTTTTGTTTCGCTGACCCGGGCTAATAAAGGCCAAAAGCCGCTGACCATCCAGTGGTTGTAAAGATAATTCTCCCATAGATCCACATAGAATCGGTCTGTTCGATGCCACATCTGCTCATTCAGAGCATTGGCCAAACGAGCATGCTCACGCTCGTATTTTTGCACCATGGAAGAATTGCCCAGCACTTGCGCCATTTTTCCGAGATACCAGGCGTTCATGGCCTGCTGGGCTGTCAGATCCACGATATGATCGGCCAAAACCGGACGGTTCCCCATCCCGTTAAAGTTCCAGCTCGTGCTATAGAGGCCATTTTCCCCGACATGACGTGCCTTTACGGCATCATAAAACCAGTCCAGAATCGGCACCACCGTCTCTATTCTGGATGTATCGGCCACATGCTGAAAGTAATACCATTCGGCCAGGGTGAAAACCGGACCCATCACACGATCAGAGCCCTGATAGCCCCATTGATAAGGAATGTATCCATCGTCGTGTTGTTCTTTATAAAACTGATCGATACCGGTCATGGCGCTTTTAATCTGCGGATGGCTGTTTTGCAGATACTTGCCGTACAAGGCCGTCCAGATCAAATGCCAGTAATCCGTACCATCTTCATTAACCCCATCGGAAAAGGTACGGCCCAACGAGCACTCGATAGATTGCTCATCTGCGATTTGCCAGGCAGCATCATAGAGTTCGATCCATCCTGTTTCCGCCGGCAATACGGGCCGCGGCAATCCTTGCCGCCACTCCTGTGCACCGGCGAATCCGGAAAATCCGAGCAAACCGGAGATTAATATCACATAGACTCGGGATAATCTTTTGCAGGTATTCCTCAACGCAAAGAACGCAGAGAAAAGAGAGCTGCGCAGAGAAAAGAAAACTATCAATGTAAACCGACAAGAGATTGTTTCAACAAATTTTTTGTTTGGGATATTTATCATTCATTTTTAATAGTTCGTTCAGACTCTTTATCTTTGGGTTATTCTCGTTCACGCAGAGGTCAATGAAAACAGCGAGTTTTGCAGTGAAAAAACAGACATGATATTCTATCAAACATTTTCTCTATATATTTTTCTCTCTGCGTTCCTCTGCGTCCTTTGCAGCTCTGCGTTAATCTTTATTGCATAACGACAAAAAAAAGTTAATCAAACTAACAAACTTAACGACCGAACAATGGCGTCTGCAACCGAATCGGGCCCTGTTGAGATTTATTCAGGGTAAACGGGATTCCGGTTTCCTGCCCAGAGGGCAACGTCAGACGCAGCACATAATCGCCATAAAATCCTCTGAACGAGGTCTGGCCATCGGCATTGGTCTCGATATCGGTTTGGGTCATCCATTCTTTTTTCAGTAAATCCTGAATCCGATGATACATCGGTTTGAGTTCATACGCCGAACGTCTTTTCCATTCGATGGCAGAACCCATAAAGCCCCAAAAGAAAAAAGCCTCAACAGCCGGATGCGAATACGCCATGGTCAGGGTGTTGGCCACATATTCGGCCTGTCGTTCATCGATTTCCTGCTGATCCATCCCCTGCTCGTGCAACCATCCGGTTTTGGCCCAAAACTCGGTAATATGCAGCGGTAGTCCGGCCTGCGCCATCTCGTCATAGAACGCCAGCTGCTCATCCTGATTGACCCAGCCGCCGATATGACTCTGCAGTCCCAGGGCATCCGGTGGAGAACCCATATCGATCAAGCGCCTCGCGATGTCGAGATAGCGCTTGCGTTGTAGTTTGCTGGTCACCACCGTACCGTCTGCAGCCTTGGGCGGGCCATTTTGGGATTCCTGGATCAATCCATAGTCATTGATCAGATATTTGGCATCCGGATCTTCATCGCGTGCCCATCCCAGGACATGGGAGGTGGGGGGGGTAGGAGGGAGAGGGTGTGCGGTGGGGGTGATGTAGGAG
>CAYNUX010000002.1:0-5928 GCA_964400115.1 uncultured Cytophagia bacterium | reverse complement strand
CATCCCAGGACACGGGCGATCATATGGGTCGTATTTTCAAGGGTTTCCAGATAAGGCCAATGACGCCGGCTCAGATTTTTAAAGGCCGGTTCCCACAGGCTTTCGTTCACGGCATCCCACATTTTCACCTTGCCCCGAAAACGGGATACGAGATCGCGTACACGAACCTCGGCAAACTTGTATTGGGTTTCAATGTCGTATCGTTTGACCCATTCGGGTATACATTTGGGAATAGACCAGAACAGAGGATGGCCTTTGGCCATCATATTTTCGTTGTTGATCCAGTCCACGGCATAAGCAAAATCATCGAGTTGCTGGCGGCCCTGAATATCTTCGGTCTTGGGGCCGTCATTGCGCGATCGCTCGGTCCAGTAACACAGGGCATTGGCGCTGTTAAAGATATTTTTAAACCGGTATCGCCAGTAAAATCCGAGATCGGTTTCGTGCTCGTCGAATCGATAAAATTCCTGCAGCCGCCACAGCTGATCGCCCACCGGAAAATCGTTGCGCAATTGAATGACCCTGGCCTTGACCTGAGACAGAGGTTTTCCTTGCGCATTCGTAAGAATAATCTCTTGCTCTTTTTGACGATTTTGAACGATGCGTTGTTTAGCTTCTGCCACGACTCGTGCTGACGCCTCAAAATCATAAGGTCGATGCGCATTCTCCATACGTCGCCACTCTTCGCCCCCGATGACCCGGCTGGTGTCCTGCTGCATGGACGCCCAGGCTCGGCGGATTCCATAGCTCCCACCAAGAGTGGCCAAAAGACTTTTCATCATAAATGTTCGACGGGTAGGCATCATAGTTACCAAATTTTATGACTCGAACACCTGCTCGCCAAAATAACCAATGGTGACCTTTTTTCCTTTGGATCGTGGCGTCTTTGTGATCATTTTTGGCATAGCCAGTATATGAGATCATCCTATTTTGAACGAGCAATTCAAGTAATATATATTATAACCATAATATATATAAAAATCAAGTCCGGGCGCTATATTTTGTCGATTGAATAAGCGCGGGCCGGATTGTCAACCGTCAGTATACGGATCATCTCCTGCCCGATGCCAACGGATGCCATTTTCTGAACGAATTCACCAAACAAATAGGTATAGGGCTTGACTGTTCCGCCGCCCGGTTCTCCGACGCGGTACCATCCCCGATCCATAGAGAGCAGCAATTGATCTCCATATCCTTTATCCAGCATTGTCTGTATCAAATCGATATGCTTTTGAGGCTCCCATGAGCCGATATTGTCGTATTCCACCCAGGCCCCGCGCTCGGCGATCTTTATATGAATGGTGACATCTTTTTCCGAATTGGCATGTACCACGATCAGGGCATGCGCCGGTGTGCCTTCCTCTTGCAGAATATCGAGCATCTGCAGGGCAGCCGGACCATGGCCGGTATGGCAGGCGATGGTGAGTCCGGTGGCATTGTGCGTCCGACAGGCAGCACGCACGATCTTTTCCTGCGTAGGCTTCTGCAGTTCACGATGCACCGCGATCTTTATGAATCCCGGTTTGATGGGGGAGCCGTCTATGCCCTGCTGCCATTCGGCGATCCATTCACGAGCAATGGCATCAGCATCGCTTTCGAACACCCGTTGCGGCAAATAAGGCTCTTTATAGAACCCGGTGTTGGTAATGATATGCAAGCCCGTTGCACGGGACAATCGGGCCAGGATCTCGACATCGCGTCCCAGATAAGCCGGGGTACAATCGAAAAAGGCCTGCACGCCCTGATCTCGGATCGCCTGCAAATAGGGAAGCAGGGTCTCGAAAACCTCCTTGCCATCCCAGCGATGCGGCCCGGTCTGGTCTGCGCCGATAAAATCCACCATGATATGCTCATGCGGCAGGGTCTTGCCCAGGTCTTTCGCCGCAACAGGTCCCAATACAGTCATGATCTTTGCGGACGTGTGTTCTGATTTTCCTCCACATCCGGCCACCAGAGTGCTCACCGACAATGCAGCCAGGGTTTTCAGAAACCTTCGCCGGTCCAAAGTATTTACACCAGAATTTATATTCATAAGGGTCTCCAAAAATTCGCCCATCTTTTACTTTTGATTCAAGCCAATTGCTCATCCAGGTGCAACACTTGAACGCAGAGAGTGCAGAGGACCGCAGAGGGAAAATGGAAAAAAGCTCAATAGATTTTTCTCTGGGGTATAGGCCTCGATCTTGTAACTCTTTTTCTCTGCGTCTCCTTTGCGTTCTCTGAGACCTCTGCGTTCTGGTCTTTCTCGATAAATTTAAAAATAATCCGGCGCATTGCCGGGTCGCCATTTGATGTTGCAACCCACCGAGGGGCTTTGTTCGGACTCTGGGACCCGCTTTCCCTGCAGCAACAGATCCATGGCGCGTTTGAGATCCTGGCCGGTGACAGGAATATCGTTGCCGGGCCGGCTGTCGTCCAGCTGACCGCGGTAGACCAGCTTGTGGTTTTTGTCGAACAAAAAGAAATCCGGGGTACAGGCTGCCTTGAAGGCTTTGGCCACGTGCTGACTCTCATCGATCAAATAGGGAAAGGTAAATCCGAATCGTTCAGCGACCTCTTGCATTTTCTCCGGCGTATCGTCCGGGTATGCCTTGAAATCATTGGAATTGATGGCCACGGCCTGAATGCCTTTTGTCTGGTACGGCTTGAGGATATCCACGATATCCCCCTGGATATGCTTGACATAGGGACAATGATTGCAGATAAACATGACCAGCACCGGCTGGTCCTCAAAATCGGCCGAGGAAATCAACCGGGAATGGTAATCGGGTAAAGAAAACGCGGGTAAAGGCGTGTCGAGTTCCAGCATGGTCGAAGGTGTTTGGGCCATAAGGGGGGTTCCTCCCATTTTTGTCTGATATAACAGCGCTGACCGGCATGATCATTCCATGGGTCGTCAGACGTCAGACATTAAAGGTATGAAGGCGGTTGCGTCATTTAGGGCAATTGAAAGTGTCCGGCAACAATACCGGGAACCGTGATATCTTCATCCAACTCTTCCCAGCGCAAGGCGAAACCATCCAGCCTGATCTCAACCTTTTTCAAATCTCTGTTCGAGGCATTTTTTAGTATTTTAAACCGATCGGCAGGAAAACCGATAATTCGACCGTCGGTCAATTCGATAAAAATCATTCGATCTTCTGCCCATGCCCTAACAGCGGCTGGTTCTGTCTCGACGTTACTTTTAATCGCTGTGGAATTCATGATATTTTTCCTGTATAAATTCAGCGTGTTCAAATACCAATTTCTCTATACTCCGTAGAATATGTGGAGCAATCCCTTTGTTTCTGGCCAGCCTGACCGGTTGCAGCCAAAATTTACATTCGCCATCCAAAGTGGCAACGTGTATGTGAGCAGGTTCATTCCGTTCATCAGAATAGAAATGAAAGCGAAATGATCCAATTCTCAATATAGTTGGCAATAGAATTACTCTCCAAGCTTTAGTTAGTTATATAAATATAGACATTAAAAGTCATTTCAACAATAAAAATTCAAGATGGGTTTTTATGGTATTATCATAGCTTGTCAAGCAATATACGTCCGCACGTTCAAACGTGCGAACGTATCAACTTATTTCAAAAACAGCATCCGCTTTGTCACGATTCTGTTACCGGCCATGACCCGATACAGATAAACCCCCGAGGAATAGTCGGATGCATCGAACCGGATCGAATGGTGACCGGGTTGCAGGGGTTCATCCACCAACAGGGCGACTTTTTGACCGACAATGTTATAGATCGCGAGCATGACATGTTGCTGGCGATCGAGATCGAACTCGATGGTGGTCGTGGGATTGAACGGATTCGGATAATTGTCATAAACATGAAACCGATTTGGCATCGTCTCATTGGCGACGACCGCGGTCACATCCAGCGTGCGGAATCGAAAATCCGCTGACCAGTCGCTGGGACCGGTCTCATTGAACGCCCGTACACGCCAGAAATAGAGCGTATTGCCGGCCAGCAGGGTGTCAGAGGGTGTATAGGTCGTATCTGTAAGGCCCTCGATATCGTAGATCAGACTCGTTTCATCAAACGATCCATTGGTCGCCACCTGCAAGCGATAGATTTCGGCGCCAGCGGTTTCCTGCCAGGAGAATCCGGGCACAAGCGGTGTGTTCGCTCCGACAGGCAGGAGGATCTCCGGCTGTGCCGGAAACGCCACGGTAAAGGCATCGGTGCGTGAAAACTCTGAATATCCGGCGGCATTGGCTGCGCGGATTCGCCAAAAATAGTCTGACTGGCCTTTGAGATTGAATTGAACCAGGGTCAACGAGTCCAGGGTTTGCTGTGTAACGATATTCTCAAACAGGGAATCCAGGGCGATTTGCACCTGATAGAATCCTGCAAAGCCGGAAGGCTCCCAGCCAAACTGGACGCCGCCCTCATCATCTTCGACGATATAGGCCAGCGGGGCCATGACCGGAACCACAGGGGCTTCCACGCGCACCACATTGCTGGGCGGACTCTCGTTGTTGTTGCGATCAAGGGCCGTGACGCTGAAATAGACCGAACCGCTGCTTTCCGGCTGGTGTCCGGGTTTGGCGACCGGCAGCCCGGCGATCATGTCGAGGTTGGAGGCCAGCTGCAAAGTGGTATCTGCTAGGGTTTCGCTGTCCAGGCGATAGACCGCATAGCGGATGGCACTATCCTGTCCGGTCTCGACAGTGGGAGCATCCCAGCGCAACCCATACGAGACATTATCGGCCAGCAGTTCGTAGCGCAGATTTTCGGGGGCCGGTGTCGGGATCATATCTTTCCAGTCCATGATCGGGGGAAGGGCCGGATAACGATAAAAGGTCTGGCGCAGGCTGTCTGCAAAGCCTCTGCGATTGGCCATGAGATCGGTGGCCTTGAAAAAGATGCTGCCTTTTACCTCCTGGTCGCGATTCAGACGCAGTTGTCGCGGCAACTCGTTGGCACGCCACGATTGTATGCGATAGGCACCCTGACCCACATAGAGATGGCGGTCGGATTTTTCGTCGTTCCACCAGGGCAGCAGCTTGCCATAATCCTGGCCACCACCAAAGGGCCAATAGAGCTGGGGGGCCAGGTAATCCACGGTTTGTTGTTCGACCCAGGCCAGGGGATCGGCATAGATGACATTATAGGCATCAAGGCCGGTGATGCCGGGGGGCACACCGTTTTTCCAGATGCCAAACGGACTGATACCGAATTTGACATAGGGTTTGTTGTCCTGTATCACGGAATGAACCATAGAGACCAGTAAATTGACATTGTCGCGGCGCCAGTCACCGATATTGGTAAATCCGCGATTGTTTTCGTTAAACGTCTTCTGATCCTCGTTGCGGATCTGATCGGGAGGATAGGGATAAAAATAGTCGTCGAAATGGATACCGTCGATATCGTATCGCCGCACCACATCGGCCACAACCGATGTGACATAATCGCGCACCTGCGGCAGGCCGGGATTGAGAATCTTTAAGGTTCCGAATGTCAGCACCCAATCCGGTTGCTCGACCGTCACATGTTCTTCATCCACGTTATATGCCTGGGTATTGCGCACGGCGCGGTAAGGGTTGAGCCAGGCGTGCAATTCCATGCCGCGTTTATGGGTTTCCTGTATGGCGAATTCCAGAGGATCATAATAGGGAATGGGTGGCGTGCCCTGCGCACCGGTGAGCCAGTAAGACCAGGGCTCGAGAGCAGATTCGTACAGCGCATCGCATTCGGGACGAATCTGAAAAAAGACAGCATTGATCCCCAGAGCCTGCATTTCATCCAGAATCGCGATGAGCTGTTCTTGTTGTTCTTGTGTGCTGAGAAACGGACTGGACGGCCAGTCCAGGTTGACCACACTGGCCACCCATGCGCCACGGAATTCACGTTTGGGATGTTCTGTTTGAGCGAAATTCAGGGTGGCGAGGGAGAGTAACAGGGCGACAAAAGCGGTAGCATTTTTCATCGG
>CAYNUX010000001.1:2480-40425 GCA_964400115.1 uncultured Cytophagia bacterium | reverse complement strand
AGATCGTTTCACGTGACTGGAGTTCAGACGTGTGCTCTTCCGATCTCAGTGCCGGGGTGATTCCTGCGAGTTCGGAAACCGATCAATTTGGCCAGGCCACTGTGGGGTTGATCGCCTCCAGCCGCACCGAGGTCAGTAGTGCGCAGGTTGTCGCGACGTTTCACAACCTGAGCGATACCGTGACCGTGCATTTTGAGAAAAACTATCCCACACATATTTTGCTTTCCACGGCAAACCCGTTTATCTGGGTACGTGAAACCGGTCACTTGCAACAGACAGACATTACCGCGACTGTTATCGGTGCCTCTGGCGAGCCTATCGATGTGAATGCCGGTGTGCGATTCAGGATTGTCAATGGTCCCGGGGGTGGTGAAAATCTGATTCCATCGGGTTCCACCTCTTATCAGTCAGAGACCATACAGACCGTATCAGGGGTGGCCAGTGCCCAGCTACAGTCCGGCACAAAATCCGGAACCATACAGATACGGGCAGAGCTGGCAGACAATCCTTCTGTGGCCGCACAGACCACCAATATCGTGGTGCGATCCGGGCCGCCCTATATGTGGGTGGACCCGGCAGACCCGAACCACGTGATTCAGCATGGCATCGTCCTGGTCGAACCCGGAAAACATAACGTGGCCTTTGCCAATCCGGTTCAGGAAATCGGGGTTACGGCTATTTTTGTGGACAAGTATAACAATCCCATCGAGCAAGGCACGACTGTTTATTTTACCAGCACAGGGGGAGGAGTTACCACCGATGCAGAGACCTGTGAGCTCGGAATGGCTTCGGCTATATTGCTGTCTACCAATCCGTTTCCTGTTATGGGATCCATAGATGTCAACCATCAATCTGCCTGCTGTATGCCGAATTACAATGAACCGGGGTTGATGTTCGATTTTGGAGTACCGGATTTTGAGTCCAGTATTATCCGCAACAGTATGGGGGATTTGAGAGAAAATGACGGGATTGCTGTTGTGCTTGCCAGTACGCGTGGCAAAGACCAGAATGGCAATGATATCACGGTTTGGGCGTATAATATGGTGGTATTCAGTCAGGGGGTTTTGCGTTTCACCGCTACGACAGATAAAACTGAACTTTTACCCGGGGAAACAGCCAATATTCTCATTCGCTTGTATGATATCAATGGTAATCCGGTGGCCGCAGGTTCGAGTCTAAAGGCTAAAGCAGACCTGGGAGAGCTCTTGAAAGAAGACTTGATGCCCGAAGGTAACCGTTATGGTATGGGAACAACTTTTTTCAGCACTGCGCTTACCAACAATCTCAAATCCGGGAAAGACGAACCCGGAAGAGCCACCGTAAAAATCACCCTCGAGAGCCCGAATGGTGATGGTGTGCTTGCGGTGCCTATTGAAATGCGACTCGAATAAGGTATGCGGGTGGAAATGATGGCCAATCGGGCTAGTTTTTTTGATCAAGTATATATCTTATTGCCGGTGAAAGAAAAAAGTTTGTGGTGCCTCATTGTGAAAATGTTGAATTCTTGTTCTCTGATTCGAATCCAAAAGGTTTTTTTAGTAGGATTTGATCTTAACCTGGAAGAATCCTTGGTGAAATTTGCAATATCCAATGATTGTCAAAAGTATCCACTCGATTATCAAGGGTATGTTTTATTTTTAGAAAATAGCGAGAAAAAACATGAAAACGAGAGCAAAATGGCGGCCATTTCTTCTCGCTAGCTTTTTTTTACCTGGCTTTGATTGGTTTGCAATATTTTATTTTTTTCCCGAACGAGACCGTGCAACACAGCTCCGGTATTTTGATGATTCTGACGGGTATGATTGCTGTTTTTACCTGGTTATACCAAGTTCAATAATGGCAGAGAAAAGGCATGTGCGAATTGTATGGGTAACGATTGTCGTCCTGTTTTCGAGTGTTTATCCTCTGTGGGATCGTATGGACCGTCCCGTAAGAACAGCAATTATTACGAGCCAGAATCAAATCAGCAAATTTGTTCAGGATATCACCCAAATGGCCAAGAATTATATTTGATTTCACACCTTTTCAAGAACCGCAGAACGTCTTGATGTATAGGCCGGTGCTTTGGGTCTGATACTGTGCTTTTTTATTTTAAGATGTAAATTTTGTCTGGGCATACCCGCGAGTTTGGCGGCCTGTGAAATATTGCCCTGTGTTCGCTTGAGCAAGGAGCGAATGTACTCTTTTTCAAAGAGATTTTTTGCTTCTGCATAGGGCAGGGTATGAATATCGGCAATAAGAGTATTGTCCTGTGCCTGCAAGCACTCTTCCGGCAAGTCCGAGGGACTGATCCAGTCCGATTCTGCCAGAGCTACGAGCCGTTCAATGATATTTTCCAGCTCTCTGACATTGCCTTTCCATTGCTGTTTAAGTAAAATTTCTATAGTCTCTGGTTTGAGATAAACCCCTAGATTGTTGTTTTTTTTGGAAAACGAATTGACAAAGTGACGAATAAAAATCGGAATATCATCCCGCCGTTCCCGTAAGGCTGCGACCTGCAATGTGATTACGTTCAGCCGGTAATAGAGATCTTCGCGAAAGATGCCTTCTTTGACCATTTTCGAGAGGTTCCGATTTGTAGCTGCCAAAATCCGGGCATTTGAATGCAAGATATCTGTTCCGCCGATACGACGAAACTCTTTTTCCTGGAGTACTCTGAGTAGTTTCACCTGAAAAGAGGGTGTGGTATCTCCGATTTCGTCCAGCAAGATCGTTCCTTTACCGGCACTTTCAAAATACCCTTTGTGCGTTTTGTAGGCACCTGTAAAGGAACCCTTTTCATGACCAAAAAGAGTACTTTCCAATAAAGTGTCGGGAATTCCTCCACAGTGCACGGCAACAAAATTGTAATTTCTTTGAGGACTTAGGGAATGGATCATACGGGCGACCACTTCTTTTCCTGTACCCGTCTCGCCCAAAAGAAGTACGGTTGAATCCAGGGGGGCGATTTTATAAATCAGGCGTTTTAACTGCATAATGGCAGGACTCTGCCCGATGAGTTTATTTTCCGGACGAATCAGCTTTTCCAGCTCTTTTTGTATGTGTTCCGAGTGTTCCAGCTCTTTACGGTGAAAATAATTCAATATCGTTTGTTTTACCAGTCCTCGTTCCCTGACTGGGATGTCGATAAATTCATCTGCACCATATTTGATACATCTGACCAATTCATCTGTTTGTGCGTGACCGACGAGTATAATAAATGCATCGTCATTAAAAGATTTTATCTCCTTGATCGTCTCTCTGATTTGATCTTTCAAAAAGGTGTAATCCAGGACGGCCCCACCTATAGAATGGATGTCCTGCAAAATATGTGATGCCTGTGAAAGATCGTGGACTGTCATTATATCCAAAGTATCTTGTTCTGCAAGTCCGTTTATCAATTTTTGGATATAATCTTCTTTTTCGATAATCAGCAGAGATTTGTTCATTTGTTCCATTCCCTTGTTTACAGGTGTGAGTTTTCAGAGTTACAGATTGGTAATGGTAGCGTTTCTCGATTGAATCAGCGCAACAATTGTGCCTGAAATGTGGAATGGGGTTTTGTGAGGGTTATGTGTTTGTTTATTTTGGTTTTTGGGGGGTGGGGTCTGGCGAGAAATGATTCGTAAAATCAAAGGTTGTTTCGCTCATGCCACAATGTTGTGGCGGTTAGCTCTCAGCAGGCGAAAATGGGTCATAAAGCGGACAAGTTCTTTTCCCGTGCTTTTTTTAGATCAAGTCCCTCTATGGAAAATAAAACCAGCCCCACAAAAAGTATGGGAATAAAGTTAATTCCATGCAGAACAAAGGCAAAAGAAAGGGCCGGGCTATTGGGTACGCCAAATAGACCCAATGCCAGTGCGCATAAATAGTGATACGTGCCTACATAACCCGGTGAAGACGGAACGAGAATGGCAAAAGTGGTGATGACCAGCAGCACCCACGCAGTAATCCATGGCAAATCGTAATTGACAACAAAATCAAAGGCATAAAAGAAAATTTGAAAGATAATGCCATAACAAGCCCAGATAATCAAAGACAGAACGGTTACCAAAATATAATCACGCTTGCGCTGTAAGGGGGTAATCCCGTTTAGGAAAGAGTCCATGGTTATGAAAAATTTTTCTCTCCATTTTTGAGGCACAAAGCCTGTTATTCGATTGATCATTTGGGTGGTACGTTGCCGCTGTATTTTTAATCCCAATAGTATGGAAAATAACCCCAGCACTCCAAATAGACTGATATAACCGCTTTTTTCTACCCAGGCAGGAAATGGAAATACGATCATGGTAAAGGCCAGCAGTAAAAACAAAGTGATGACATCGATTATGCGCTCCATGACAATGGTACCAAAGACAGCAGAACCTGATACCTCGTGTTTTTTGCCCACGACAATGGCCCGTAAAAATTCACCCAGGTGGGCTGGTAGAAACGTATTCGCCATATATCCGATAAGTAATGCCGAGTATAAAGTCGAAACCGGCGGGCGCGAAACAGGATTAAGGAGAAATCTCCAACGAACAGACCTCAGCCAGTGACTGAAAAACAAAAGTGCGAGTCCGGGCAAAATCATCCAATAATCAGCCTTTTTAAAAGCTTGCACCATCTGTTCATAATCGACTTTGCGCAGGGCGAGATACATAAAAATGGCACTGATAAAAAGTCCGATGACTATTTTTGAATGCTTTTTTAGCAAGGTCATTCTCCTTAACGATCTCTTTAGATAATCTGTCAAAAGCACAAGAATTCTTGTGAAAATGGGCTTTATTCTTGCTTAAACCATCTCAACCTGTTATATTTTATTTAAGAGTTTTTACTGCTCTTTGTCATGAAACAGATGGGTTATCTAAACTACAATAATTTTTAGAATATGCATACAGTTTTTTGATGAAACACAATTCTTTTAGATCAGACATAACTTGAAATTTTATCAAAAGGAGTATTTATGCGTTGTAAGCATCCTCTGGGCTTGTTTATTGCCATGGACCAGGAATGGCCAAATCGATTAAAAGCTGCAAAGGACCTCAATATCCCTACTGCCCAGATTCTGGCTCCTCCGGCATCCGAGCGCGATATCGATTTTATAAAAAAATCTTTTAGAGATGCCAATATCGATATCACGGTAGTTTTTTGCGGATTTGAAGGGGAGAGTTATGCGGATATCCCCACTGTGAAAAAAAGTGTTGGTTTGGTTCCCAAAGAGACCCGAACAGAACGCCTGGACCAGGCAAAGCGGATTGCCGATTTTGCTCAGGATTTGAATGTTTCAAAGACGGCTTTACATATGGGGTTTATACCCGAGCCTCATAAAGCCGATTATCAGTCGGTTGTTGATGTTGCTAAAGAATTGGCCGAGCATTGCCAGTCTCTGGGGCAAGATTTATTGCTGGAAACCGGACAAGAAAAAGCCCGCATCTTGGTGCAATTCATCGAGGATGTTAATATGCCGAATCTGGCTATTAATTTTGATCCGGCCAATATGATTTTATATGGATCCGGAGATCCTATAAAGGCACTGACTCATTTGGGTAAATATGTGCAAGGTGTACACTGTAAAGATGCCAAGTGGGCCGAACAACCTGGAGAAGAATGGGGTCTTGAAGTCCCTCTGGGGCAGGGTGATGTAAAGTTTATGGAATTCTTTACCCGTTTATTGAGCGCCGGTTATTGTGGACCTCTGACGATTGAACGGGAAATTGTTGGAGAACAGCAAATCAGGGATATCTCCAAGGGAGTTGAATATTTGGTCACTTTTCGGCAAAGAGTTTGGAAGGAATAATTAGACCTAAAAACATGAACATTGCCTCCATCGATATCGGAACCAATTCGACTCGTCTTTTAATCGTCCAAAAACAAAATGGATCTCTCGTTCCTTTGTATACTGAGCAAGTGATGACTCAATTGGGGATGGGATTAGATGAACATTCTTTCCTTTCGTACGATGCGATGAATCGGGTCATTCAAACACTCTTGATATATAAACAGAGGTGTGAACAGTGGAATGTTACAGATATTCATGTGATGGCAACGAGCGCAACGCGTGATGCCAGAAATCGGCATGAATTCTTGTCAAAAATTCATGAATTGGGTTTAAACTGCCGGGTGCTAAGCGGGGATCAGGAGGCCAATCTATCATACTTTGGAGCGACAAGTGATCTTTCGATATCAACTTCGATTCTGGTATGCGACATTGGAGGAGGAAGTACAGAGATCATTACTGGCACTTTCAATCATATCGATTCCAGAAAAAGTGCCGATGTCGGAAGCAGCCGTCTGACAAGGCAGTTTTTCCACCATGATCCTGTGCTTGAAAATGAAATTCATGCTTGTCGGGCGTATATCAGACAACGATTAAAAATCCCCCGCAAAAGACCGTCTGTCGCGGTTTTTGTTGGCGGTTCTGCAACGACTTGTGCGATGATGATGCATGGAATTTCACTCGAAAATGCTCACAAGGTTCATCATAAACGAATTATCAGGCCAGAACTGGATGATCTTTTGTTTCGATTGGGGAATCAAACAATCAAAGAAAGAAAACAAGCGTGGCTTGGCTTACCCCCAAAGCGTGCCGAGGTGATCCTTGCCGGGGGGCTCGTATTAAATGTTCTGCTTGAGGAGTTCGGAGACCCTGTATCGATTGTGAGCCTGCGCGATTTATTATATGGGATATTGTTATGAGCGAAAGCCGAACGAGGTTTAAATCAGTGTACGAATTGCTCTATGCGAAAGATCCGGAACCTGAACACGCAGAGCATGTCACGCGATTGGCACTGCAATTATATGATGCAATGACACCCCTGCATCAGCTCTCTTTAGAGGAAAGAGAACTCTTGAAAGCAGCAGCGCTATTACATGATATCGGCTGGCTCAAGGGTGGCAAAAAGCATCACAAAACTTCCATGATAATGATATTGGACAAGCCCTTGCCGCCGTGGAGTCAGGCCGAACAGTTAATGATAGCCAATATTGCCCGCTATCATCGTAAAGCTCTTCCCCAAGCCGGCCATGATTATTATAATGATCTGGATTCGGGTCAGCAAAAAGTGGTTCAAGCACTGGCATCCCTGTTAAGGCTTGCCGATGGTTTGGATAGATCTCATGCTCAAATTGTTCGTTCTATTAGCTGCGAGATCGATTATGATAAAGTGGTCATCAATCTATTGGTGGTGGGGAATAGTGCATCTGAACAATATGGTTTTATGAAAAAACGTGATTTTTTCCAGCAGGTTTTTGCTCTGCCGATAGAGATAGGAGATGCCGAAGAAATATCTTAACAATTTCTTAACATTGAAATGCCAGATAATTGTTGAATGGCATCCAAAAAACAGTTACCTTTTCTCTAATTTGGTCTAATGTAGGATGGGATTTTGACATGGAACTATATCTAGGAATCGTTATTGTTTTAGCGATTCTGGCGATTTCTGATCTGGTGGTGGGGGTGAGCAATGATGCGGTGAACTTTTTGAATTCGGCAATCGGTTCAAAGGTAGCACCGCGATGGGTGATCATGATCATTGCCAGTATCGGCATGTTGCTCGGCGTTACCTTTTCAAGCGGGATGATGGAAGTGGCACGAAAAGGTATCTTTAACCCTGAAAATTTTATCATGCCGGAATTGTTGATCATTTTTCTGGCAGTCATGCTCACGGATGTCATTCTTCTTGATCTCTATAACACTTTTGGACTACCTACCTCGACCACTGTTTCCATCGTTTTTGAACTTTTAGGAGCTGCTGTCGCTGTATCTTTGCTCAAAATACATGCCGCGGGCCTTGGTGCCGGAGAATTGATAAATTATATCAATACCGCCAAAGCGCTGGCCATCATAAGCGGAATACTCGCTTCGGTGATCATTGCATTTATTACAGGGGCTATTGTTCAATTGATCTCCCGGTCTATTTTTACGTTTGACTTTAAAAATCGTTTGAAACGATACGGCGGAGTTTGGGGCGGCTTTGCACTCACTGCCATTACCTATTTTATCCTGATAAAAGGATCCAAAGGAGCCTCTATTATTACACCGGAAGTCCTCGAGTGGATTCAAACTCACACAGGTTTGATTTTGTTTTTAAATTTCACCCTTTGGACCCTTGTCTTGCAAGCCCTGTTATTGTTCACACGAGTGCATATTCTCAAAATTATTGTATTGATAGGCTGTGGAGCCTTGGCCATGGCCTTTGCAGCAAATGATCTGGTCAATTTTATCGGTGTTCCTCTTGCCGGGTTTTCTGCATACAACCTGGCGGGAAATCAAGCCAATCCGCTGGAAGCCACCATGGAGGCCATGCGTGCGCCTGTGCAAGGCAAAACAGGGATATTGCTGATTGCCGGTATCATCATGGTTATTACCCTTTTGCTCTCTCGCAAAGCACGTACGGTTTCGAAAACCGAGTTGAGTCTCGGTCGTCAGGACGAGGGATCTGAACGATTCGAATCTACGATGCTATCCCGTGTGCTTGTAAGAATGGTCATGTCCCTGGGAGAGGGATACAATAAAGTGGTGCCAAAATCCTGGCGAGAAAAAATAAATTCCCGATTCGATCAATCCAAGTATAGCAAGTACGAGGATGCTGACACATCCAGCCAGCAATCATTCGATCTTTTACGCGCTTCTGTGAATATGTTTGTTGCCAGTGCCCTGATTTCAGTAGGGACTTCATTGAAACTCCCCTTGTCCACAACCTATGTGACCTTTATGGTCTCTATGGGGTCCTCGTTGTCTGACCGAGCATGGGGAAGTGAATCAGCGGTGTACCGTATAACCGGAGTTTTGACGGTTATTGGCGGGTGGTTCTTTACGGCATTTATGGCTTTTACGGTTTCCTGTATTTTTGCCACTCTTATTTATTTGTTCCACTGGCCGGCCATGGTAGGGTTGGTCTTGCTCGCTGTTTTCTTTCTTTACAGAACACATGCTTATCACAGCGGTCAAGAGAAAAAAGAAAAATTGACTTATATCTCCCAGATAACAAAGGCCAAAACCGCAGAGGAAGCTTATTTCGGAATTAACAGAGGTTTGATCGAATATGTAGATCATTTGATGGTGACATTGGAAAACATCTTTTCTTCGATTTTTGCGGAGGATCGAAAGGGCTTGAAAAAAGCACGCAAGCAAGCCAGGGAAAGCAGACAGAAAGCCAAGGATCTCGTGTCTGTTCTCCTGAACACCACCACCATGCCGCTTTCAGAACCTGCTGATGAGCTTCATCCCAAAGTCGCGCAAACGGTGAGTGCCCTTCAGGAAACAGGGCGCACGGTTTTTGAGCTCGCGGATTCTTGCTATAGTCATATCAACAATAATCACAAAGGCCTGGTAGACATTCAGAAAAAAGAGCTCAATGAGGTAAAGACCAAACTGTTGGTCTTTCTCAAAGATTCACGAAAAGCACTTCAAGATGGCGATGGCAAATCCCTCGATCGATTGATCGCCTCTGAAAACAAACTGGACATTGATTTTTATAAACTGGACAAGAATCAAATTAAACGAATCAAGAAAAAAGAATCAAAAACCAGGCAGAGTATGCTTTATTTCAATATGCTCTCCGCTTCAGAAGCCATCATCGATCAAATGGTGCGTCTCTTGCGAGGCGCTATTACCATGCTCAAAGGTTAATTTAAAAGGACCATCTCTTAAAAAAAGAGATGGCCCTCTGTGTTTTTTCCTAATAATGAGAAATGATACAGTTATCTCTCTTACGGCGCGAAGGACACTGTTCCCGATAACAATAATCGCATGCAATAAAGGCACGATCACCCGGAATGAATAAACCCGATAATGTTTTGCGCGGTATCATGAGCCCATAATCATTCAGTTTCACTCCAATACGGTGAGAATATTTGAGGATTTTGAACAACTGCTTCTGTTGTTCGATGGGCCATACCCATGCTTCACCCGTTCCCGGGCTCATCAAATTCAAGTATGGATATTTTTGTATTGAATCGATCTCTTTTCGCAATATTTTTACCCCTTGCTGAAGCATCTGTTCGAGCACCTGATCCCATAAATAATTCAAGAGATCATCATCATCAAAGGGTTTCTCCAGAGGGGCCTGACAGCTGACAAGAACGGCAAAGCTTATTTGGACCTGGGAAAGGAGATTCGCCAAGATTTCACTTTGAAAAGATTGTTCCAAAATTTCAATGGTCGAGTCGTTTACATTCCATTCATGCAATTCTCTGACCATGGCTTTGACGCTAACAGAGTTTGCCATTTGCATAACCCGTTCGAGCTCATCATCCAGCAAAAGTTTGTGGGAACGGGTAAATGCCTCTTTAGTATTGACCGGAAGGTGCTCGTAGATTTTTATGTCATTATCTAGATTATTCATTTTTTTCTTTCAAATCAGATGCTTGTTTGAGCAGATGTATAATCGATGAATAAGGCAATTGTGTTCCAGAGGACATTCCGATTTCACACGTTCTGCTGGTCGAATAATGTCCTATTCCGGCGTCTTGTTGCCTGACAACCATGGCTTCTTTTATCGTTGCTGACTGTGTCAATTCCGGTATTAAAAATCCACGATCACCAGCAAAGCCACAGCATCCTCTCTCTGGGGGTATCTCTGCTTCTTCACAACACGCTTTTGCAGTAGCTTGCATTTTTTCCTCCAGATCCATTTTAATATTCGAACAGGTAGGGTGGAGGATAGCTTTACCTTTTAAGGGTTTTAACATTAGTTTAAACAAAAGATGATCATGCAAATATTCTACAATATCAAGAATTTGCATTTTCTTCCATTTTACCAGATTTTCACCTGTCAATACATCATCATAATGCTTTATCTTATAACTGCAGGGGGAGGTATCAATGACAACAGGTATCTCTCCTTCCTGGCTGGTTTCGTAGAGGCTGTTTATCACGCGTTCAGCCATATTCATATATGCAGAAGAAAAACCTTTTGATGAATAAGGTGTACCACAACACAAATCATCGATTTGTTTGGGAAAAATGATTTGAACCCTGGCTTTTTGGGACAATTCCAGCATGGCCTGCGGCACAGACTCTGTGAATTTTTCTTCTGGTATAGTGCCCATCCCTCTGCTCAGGCAAGAAGGGAAATAGATTATAGATTCCGTTGCATCGGCCACCTGTTCCGGCCTGGGCAATTTTTGAGCCCCGGTCGGCATGTATTTGTTCCAGGCAGGTATTTTACCCTTTGAAATCTTGTGAATCCGGTTTAGAATTGTGTTCATGTTTTCGGGCCTAATAATTGCGGAAATCCCTCCGGCAATCTTTAGTCCTGCGCTCAAGCTCTTTACAACAAACCCGAAATGATTCACTGTCCATTGAGCAACCCACAATGAGAATGGTGAATGGGCTTGTTCTCGAAAAAAGCGTGTTAGATTGCCCGTATCGATGTCGACGGGACACCCCAAAGCACACAATCCGTCAACAGCACAGGTGTCGACGGCCTCATAAGTATAATCTTTGCGCACTTGATTTGCCAGTTTTCTGTCTTTGGAGCTTCCCTCATTCAAAAGCGCAATTTCTCTCAATGCTGCAATTCTTCGTCGCGGTGTGGTGGTCAAATCTTTTGAGGGGCACCAGACCTCACAAAACCCACATTCAATACATTTATCGACCTCGTCATGGACAACCGGACTTTTTTTGACATTTTTAATATGGCATTCGGGATCGTTATTGATGATCACGCCTGGGTTCAGGTTGTTTTGCGGATCAAAAAGTGTTTTAATCTCTTTCATAATGTCATAGGCCTTTTCACCCCATTCGACCTTGACAAAGGGGGCCATATTTCGGCCTGTGCCATGTTCGGTTTTTAAAGCACCGTCATATTTGTTGACTGTTAGATCAACAACATCATCCATAAAACGTTTGTATTTCGCGAGGCCCTCTTTATCGGCAAGATTCGGCGAGATGATGAAATGGATGTTTCCTGCTTCAGTGTGGCCAAAAATAACGGCATCATCGTATTCGTGCTTTTTAAATAATTCCTGCAAATCGAGGATGGCGGGTGTCAGATCTTTCAGCCTGAATCCCACATCTTCAATCAGGACAGTCGTGCCTTTTTGTCGCATGGCACCTGCTGAGGGCAGCAGGCCTTTTCTGACTTTCCAGTAGAGTAACCGTCGGGACTCTTGTTGCGTAAAATCTGCGTCATACAACAGGTCTAATTCTTTAAGGGTTTCTCTTCCCTGATTGACTTTGTCATCCAGTTCTTCCGGGGTTTCAGCTTGGTACTCGCATAGCAACGCCGTTGCCGTAGCCGGGAGGGTACGCAACTCTTTTGGCATGCCAGCCTGGTCCTGAACAGAGCGCAGCGCTGAACGATCCATGATTTCCAGAGCTTGAGCCTTGGTTTCTTTGAGTTGAAAAACAGCGTCAGTGGCGGCCGCCATATTCTTGAACAGGAGTAAGGCTGCAGATTTGAAGGGTTGATCGGGTAAAGTGCGCAGAGTCACTTTGGATATAAAGCCCAAAGTGCCTTCAGAGCCGATCATTAAATGAACGAGAATGTCGATGGGGTTTTCATAGGAAACAAATGCATCCAAAGCATATCCTGTGGTGTTTTTGCGACTGAATTTATCTCGAATTTTTTGCGTCAAGGCTTTGTCTTTGAGAATTCGTTCACGAATCTTGAGCAATCCATTATACAGTTTGGGTGCTTTGTGTTTGAATTGTTCGTTCGCATCCGGCAAACTCGAATCCAGTTCTACGCCGTTCACAAGTATAACTTGCATTGCAAGCAAAGTATTGTTCGAGTTCAGTGTGACGCCGGAGCTCATGCCACTGGCATTATTTGCCACAATGCCGCCGATAAAACACGCGTTAATTGATGCGGGGTCAGGACCGATAATACGTTTAAAGGGTTTGAGTACAGCATTTACTTTTGCACCCACTATTCCGGGTTCCAGGGTTATGCTGCTGGCATCCTCACTGATCTCATAGTCTTTCCAAAACTGGTTGATCTCGACAAGAATCGAATCTGAAAGCGACTGACCTGATAACGATGTTCCGGCAGCACGAAAGGTCATCGGAGTGCCCGTTTTTTGACAAAAATGCAACAGTTTTTTGATTTCGATCGTGTCTCGAGGTTGCACAATGACTCGGGGGATGAGCCGATAAAAACTTGCATCGCGCGCATAGCTGTAAAGATCGATGGGCCTCGAAAGGATTCGGCTGTTCGGTAATATTGTTGCCAATCTTTTATGTAAGGTCATGTCATTTCCTGTTTCTTGGTTAAATTGGCCAAAGCAGGAGCGAGTTCACAGATGATCATGTGTTTTATAAAGACTTTTAATAGTTATATTTATAATCATTTTTTGTCTGATATTCAAATTGTTTGATATAATGATAAATGAACGCTCCGAGGATACATCCAATACCGTAATAGAATATATCCATAAAAACAAAATGTGTTCCAATCAGACTGCGTCCGATAAAGGATGACCGGAGAAAATGCAGCCAGGGTGTTGAGAATAATTGTGTGAGTTCGATCAGGACGCAGCCAAGAAAAGTCATTCCTGCAGTTTTTGTAATGCGTATTTCCGGTCTAAAGAAAAAGATCAAAAATAACCAGAACATCGGGTAAAATATATCTCCAGCAAACGAGTGAACCCAATTTTCCCAGGGTCCGCTGTAAAATTTGGTACCCAGTCCTAGTGGAACAAGGAAAAAGAGTATATAAGATATCCGCATTCGGCGATTTTTCAAATGCATACGACTACCACGTTATTTCTGGAGGGGATAAAAAATACTGATATGCTTCGGTAACATTAGCATTAAAAGCATCACCGTCATGAACCCAAATACGAAAGCGCAAGTGCACAGGATTTCCCGGTTCTAAAGTGACCTTGGCGATTCCTGGCCAGGCGACGCCCAAAAAACCATAATGACGCAAAGTCCAACCCGCGGGAAAATCAGGATTTTCAGAATGCTGAAATATTGCAATGCCCGCCATTTGTTGGGAAAAAGTAAACAGGCCGGATTGATCTGTCCAGGCTAATGATTCAAGGTCGCTATCCATTTCCCATCCTTTAGGTGAGAGGATGGCGGGTTCATCTCTTGGAGCCAAACGCAGACAAAGTCCCCCATACCCTTTATCAACTTGTCCCTGAAGAGTTATGGGCCTTTGCGCTTCGAGTGTAAGCGACAGATCGATGGCGCGAGAATTCATTGTTTGTTTAAAGGCTTTTATCCATACAATTTCTTTAAGAACAGAATTCTCTTTATATATCCAGTCATTTTCGACACCAACAGTTGCGCATAAGGGGCCTGAATACTTGCCCAGCCATCGATTAAACTGTGTTTTTATTCCTTTGATATGCCAGTGGTCCAATGTATCTTTATCGATAACCACGCGAGGCCACATCCAGGAAAGTCCTCGATGATGCAAATGGTCTTTGGGAAAGTCATCTGTGATCACAATCCCTGAAGGAGACCAGAGAGGATGGATATATGAAGATCGGGCCCGGTCAGGGGGGATGTCCTGCGGAAGCTGTGGCCCATAATTATAAACAAGGACAGAATCCAGACCTTGAAGCAATAACAATTGACCGTTATCTTTTTCGTTCCAGGTAAATGCAGAGTTGTTTATTTCTGTGACTTTTTGTTCACCCTGTTGTGCATTGGCTTTAATGATGCCGTGCCACTTCCAGTCAGGTGAGCGTGGATTTTCGAGAGTCAATGTAGCGGGTGCTGCTTGCAGGTCCAAATTTTCGTTGCCAAAGGCACCCTCTTTGCCGGGAATATTAGACTCGAAAGGGATATCCAATTTTGGCTCATTTGAATCCTTTAGGACGATCGACTCTTTTTTAGGACCACAGGCAATCAATAGTGCCAAAAGAAGAAATGCATATCGCATGATAAATTCTCCGTACAATTTGTCTGGGTTACAAGATCACATTAAGAAAAATAATCTCAATATTCAATAAGAATATCGTTTATATGCTATAAACCAGGGAGACGACACATGAAAAAGTTTCAAATTGGCTTTGTGTGCTCGGGAAATATATGCCGGAGCCCGATGGCCGAATATATGCTCAAGTCTATTATTCCATCCGAATGGCATAACAATGTCAAATTGGATTCTGCAGGTACATTAGGAATAGTGGGGGCCCCTGCAGCTGAGCAAGCAATACAGGTTTTGCAAGAAATTCAGATCGATCTTTCCTCCCATCGTTCCCAAGGTATTGATTTGGATTGGCTGAATAGAATGAATATCGTTCTTGTTATGGCTCAAGAGCATGTCGATTTTATCGAAGAAGAGTATCCTCAGGTAAGATCCAAAGTCTTTCGTTTGCGAGAATTTGGGATAGATACACCTGATGAGAATACAGATTACGATATTGCGGATCCTGTAGGATTGAGCATAGATGTTTTTCGCGCCACCAGAGAACAGCTCAATAGTGAGCTGTGGCGTATTTTGCCCATTTTATCATCCAAAATTGAGGGAAATAATTCTCCTTCCCCCAAAAAGAATGGTTGGTTAAAATGGATCAAAAAATAAAGCCCAGGCTTTTCAGCCTGGGCCTCTTGGGGGACGGACGGGGGGGAGTTGGGAGCTCCCCCCCTGACGAGGGGATTTGGGAACCGTTTATTGGCCTTTTTCTATCTGGGCCAATACCCTCCTTTTGTCTTGACCATCAAAAAGATGGTTGAGGGCATTAAACTTTTTTGAGACGCTGAGATATTTGTCTGCAAAAGGCGACGACAGCTTTTTATATGCCAAATATGACAGGTAATATCCTTGTGCAATATCTGCTGAATCACGGCGCGTAAGATTTGTCGGGGTTCCTTGAAAAGCCGGAATTCTTATGATGAGTCCGGGATAGATATCATCGGGATTTGGGATTTGTTCATGGTTGACTCTGTAGACATTGGGCCAATAGAATCCATTGTTGTAATTCTCTACTGCCAAACTCCATAAACTCTCTCCAGGCTCTACCGTATGATCGTCGCTGCTCGTTCCCCGTGATTCTTTTGGGGGTTTTTGCATATCAATATCATCAACTTTTGCAATTTTTTCTTTTTCAATTTGTGTGTTGCTTTCTTTGAGCTCGACCTGCTGATTTTCTTTTGCCGGTTCAGTGACAGAGCGGTCTTGTGTGAGCTCTTTGTTTTCGGGTGTTTGTGTAAATAACCAGGCTGCAAAGAGAATAATCAAGAGCGCTGCTGCTGCCCACCACAGAGGAGTTTGTTTTCTTTTTTTGGGTTCAGCTTTATCATTTGCGTCCCAATCAACAACCTCTGCGTGTTTTCGTTTGAGTACTTTGGGCTTTAAATGAGCGTATTTTCTATTTACATATTCTCTGAGATCTTTGTCGGGTTTATAAATGATACGATTTCTGCCTGGAATTCGTATCTCTTTACCGGTTTGAGGATTCCTGCCGATTCTGGCTTTTACCCATCGGAGTTTTAAGATACCAAGCCCCTTTAGATTGACTTGGCCATCTTGTTTCAAACCTTGCTGGATGATATCCGGAAGTTCATGAATGAATTCCTGGGTAAACTGTTTAGTCTCGCCGGTTTGTTCGGCTATTAAATCTATGAGTTCTTGTAATGTTATCTTGTTATTCACCCTTTCCTCCGCTTTGGCATATTCTCTTTCAGTGAGGCACTTGGACGAAAGGCGAGCGCTAACTTTGGAGGCAACATTACATAAAACTCTTTGAATGGATTATATGATTTACGTTTCTCTCTTTTGCGTACAATAAAGGTTCCAAAATTTGTAAACGTAATTGCTTTTTGTTTTCCAAACTGGGATTTTAACACCTTGAGTGTAGAGTCGAGGAGCGGTCTGATTTCCGTTTGAGGCTTGTTCAATCGTTCAGACAAGATTTTTACAATTTCATTCGTATTCACCGTCTCACCCGTCAATGTTTTATGACCCGCTTTCATTTTACTTATTACAAAAGACATGCCAAAAATTTGCATAATCTTTAAGAGCTGCAAGTTTAATAAAAACAGCCACGGATTTCCGTGAGGTGGGAATGCAACAGAGTGTTTTGGTGGCTATATAACCAAATATGGTGAGGTGTTCTGGTTAAATCACCACAGAGTTTTCAATGTCGTGAAAACCGTTACGGAATAATCTTTCTACTTTGGAATAGAGCTGACGTCGTGTTATTCCCAGTTGTTTCGCCGCTTCCGTTTTGTTACCTTGCATGTCCCTCATTGCGCGAACGATAAGTCGTTTTTCCATTTCATCCAAAGTCATCCATTTTTGCTCTTGCATGTGGTGTTCAAGGGGTGTTTCAGCTTCGCCTCTGATGTGAGGAGGGAGATCGCTGCTTTGGATGGGCTGACCCGATGACAGGATGAGTGCTCTTTCCACGACATTTTCCAATTCGCGTACATTCCCGGGCCAATGATAATCCATCAAAAGATTCAAAGCTTTTGCTTGAACACCATCCGGCGCATGATTTTGTTTGACTAAAAAGTGGGATACGAGTTCGGGAATATCATCACACCGTTCTCGCAAAGGGGGAATGGTTATTGGGAAAACATTGATTCGATAATAGAGATCTTCTCTGAAGGTTTTTTCTTTAACCATGGATTCAAGTGGGCGGTTGGTTGCGGATATCACTCTGGCCTCTACCCTGAGAGGACGTGTACCTCCTAATCGTAAAATTTCATGAGACTGTAAGACTCTTAACAGTTTGACCTGAGTGGAGAGTGTAAGCTCTCCAATTTCATCCAGAAATAGGGTGCCATTGTTTGCCAGCTCAAATTGTCCGGGTTTCACATTGTCTGCACCTGTAAACGCTCCTTTTTCGTGCCCGAATAGTTCGCTTTCAAGTAGATTATCTGGCAAGGCTCCACAATTTATTGTAAAAAAGGGGTGTTTATTACGGTTGCTCATAAAATGGAGAGCTCTGGCGATCAGCTCTTTTCCCGTCCCGCTCTCTCCTCGAATAATCACAGTCGTTTCACTATTGGCTACTTTATGCACCAGTTCATACACTCGTTGCATGGCTCCGCTTTTTCCGACCATGTTCTCCAGTGAAAATCGATGTTGCACTTGTTCCCGTAGATTTTGGTTTTCTTGCTTGAGAGCTTGTTTTTCTAAAATTTGTTCTACTTTGAGAGTCAGTTCATCCATTTCGAAAGGTTTGATCAAATAATCAAACGCGCCCATTTTCATTGCCTTGACCGCGGTTTGGGTTTCTGCATAGGCGGTCATGAGAAGTACTTCTGTTTTCGGAGAACTCTTTTTTATGTGTTCGAGTACATCCAGCCCTGATAGTCCGGGCATTTTTATATCACTGATGACGATATCAAATTTTTCCAACTCAAAAGCAGCTAATGCGGATTCGCCGGTATTTGCAGTGGCAACGGCCAGCTGCGGGGATTCCAGAGCCGTTTTTAACAGGGTACATAGACGTTTTTCATCATCGATGACAAGAATGCGGCCACGCATATTATCTTTTCTCCTCTCTGTTCGCAGGAATTTCGAGTTCAACCAATAATCCCGTAGGTTTTTGATTGCTAACCCGAATAAAGCCATGATGCGATTCAATGATGCGTTTGCTCACAGCGAGCCCCAGACCGGTTCCTCGAGCTTTTGTTGTGTAAAATGGCTCAAAAATTTGTTCGGGATGGGTTGATATCCCCGGACCATTATCTGCAATTTTAATAGCAATAAATAGTTTTCTTTTTGCTCGAAATAGATGTGCCGAAATCTCGATTTTTTCGAATTTACCCTCCAGTGCCTGAATACTGTTTTGTAAAATGTTCAGCAAGACCTGTTGCAGGCGATCTTGATCGTAATAGACAACAAGATCTGGAGCTATCTTTGTTTTGAATTCTATATGCGGATGGGCCTGCTTTAGACTGTACACAAGTGACTCGAGTTGTTCGGAAAGGTTCTGTTTCGTTATGCTCAGTTTTGGCTGCTTGGAAAGCGCTAAAAAATCATTAATCAATCGATTGATGCGCTGTACCTCATCATCGATAAATTGGATGAGCTCATTATGTTCAGCAGGAACCGATTTCTTTTTTAAAATATCACTGCTGCTCTTAA
This sequence comes from uncultured Cytophagia bacterium, assembly GCA_964400115.1. Classification (GTDB taxonomy): domain Bacteria; phylum Zhuqueibacterota; class Zhuqueibacteria; order Residuimicrobiales; family Oceaniaggregativiventaceae; genus Oceaniaggregativivens. The sequence continues at coordinate 21,463 of CAYNUX010000001.1, read as the reverse complement.
TAATACCCAGGGGATTGCGGATTTCATGCGCAACAGTAGCTGCCATTTGGCCCAAAGAAGCCAATCTTTTTGATTGTTCTAGCTGACGTTCGGTTCGTAGAAAGCGGGATGTGGCTATGATTAAAAATCCGGTGAGAAAAAGGTACAATATACCGCTGGTAATCGCTGCGATGATCAACGCTCCCCGAAATTGTTCCATAGAACGGAAAAAACCGGCATTGCCCTCAAGAACCAGAATGACCGGCTCACCCTGCAAGGGGATTAATCTTTGATAGACATTTTTGAAATAATTTCCCTGAATGCTATAGAGGGGTGACACAGCATTGCCTTGTTCGAGAGCCCGACTTATCAGCATGCTGTCTTGAGTCAAATAACTCCGTAAGGTCTGCCACTCTAGTTCCGGACGAGAATCAAGTAAAACTTTACGATCAGAGTCTATGATATAGGCTGCTTCCAATGGATGTTCAGTGCGAATATGAGCCAAAGTAATTCTTGCCAGCCCGCTTTCGTATGGATCGTCAAAGGAGGTCAGGTCACGTTCTAACAGTTCTGCCGATAATAACGCGGTCGAGCGTAGTCTTTCACTTAGAGAATCCTGCAAAAGTGCACCCATACGATGCAAGATATACGCACTCTCTACATTGATAAAAACGAGAAATAAAAATGTTGCGACAACGATGGAAGCCACTGAGACTTTGCGCCGTAACATGACTTTTTGCAAACTGTTTGGTGTTTTATTCATTCGTTCAATGCGTCAAGGTTAATGGCAAGTGAAATAGAAATGTAACCTCAATTTGTATCAGAATCCCCCTTGAATAACTTTAACCAGTCATTTACCTCTTTCGGGGACAGCCGGGCATTATACTTTGCATCGTATTCTCGACTGGGGTTTGTCCTGTTTTTTAGTTTTCTTTCAAAGGCTTCGACGGCCAATGTCTGGGCACCTTGTGACCGAACTGCAAAAGCCAGGTCTCTATCAGAGGTGACCACCGTGACATTGCGTGGCTGCACTGCACGGTCGACAATTTCTTTAATCAGGGAATCGGCAATTTTGTCAAAACGGATATTTATGCCAGACCTTCGATGGGCATGATTTTCAGTAAAGTCCTGACTGCCATCAAAAACGATAGTAATATTGACATTCTTTTGGGATTTATAGGCAGCGAGTCGATCGATCAGGTTCTGGCGGGCTTGCCAGATGTCATTTTCATCGCCAAAAGGTTTGTTTTGCGTTCTCAGAATCATGTTATATCCATCGATGATGATTTGTGGATTCTTGTTCATGAATTCTTTCCTGTATTTAGAGCAAAAGAAATCTTGTCCAAGACCTTTTGAACAGAGATAGCTTTCATACAGTCCAGCTTTTCACAAAAGTCCTGGTGACATTGGCTGCAGTCGACACGATGATAGACCAGCTGATGACCTTTTTCACGAGAGTATGGAAACCATATGTGCGGTTCACCGGGACCGAATATTCCCACTGTTGATGTGTTTACAGCGGGTCCGATGTGCATAGGGCCACAGTCATTGGAAACATAAACACAACATAATGAGATCAATGCAGTCAAATGCCGCAACGTTAAAAGTTCGGGTTGAGCAAAGCGGGCAACCGTATGTGTAAAGACTTTATTTATGAGTGATTGTTCGTTTGGCCCCATGGTAAAAATGACTTGATGTCCCCACTCTTTTAGCTTGTCTGCTAATTCTGCAAATCTTTGAGGATACCATCGCTTGGCAGGCCAGGTCGCTCCGGGATGAATACCAATGATTCTTTTTTCCAAAGAAATTCCCTTTTGATAGAGATAGGATTTCGCCCATTGACGTTCTTCGTCACTGACGGCCAGATAGGGATCTCGTCGTTCGAACTCGATTTGCAGCGGTTGCAGATATTGGAGATGAAAATCTATAGAGGATGTCTGGGTATCAGGCGAGGAAACAGGATGAGTGTAAAAGTGTCTTCGAATCCTAAAATCTCCCCCTATTCTTGTTTTGGCGCTGCTCAAATAGGTAAGCAGAGCTGAGCGGGGATTCCCGAAAAGGTCTATGGCGATATCGAAACGCCGTGTGATCAGATGACGAATGGTGTCCCACTCTTGAGCTTTGTTTCCGCGTACGAACCCCAGGTGCGTGTCTACATCGGGATGATGATCCAGTATCCGAATGTATGGCTCTTCTGCCAGATAGGTAATCTTGGCATCTGGGTATGCCTGGCGCAATCCATTCAGTAAGGGGGTGGTGAGAATAATATCACCGAGAAAACGCAGCCTGGAAACCAAAATGTTCACCTTTGAGTCCTTTCATTTGCTTAATGTACAAACCCTTTTGAAAAAACTCAAGCACTGAACGCTAAAAAATCCAGACGGATAACAGCTGTGTATCTCCAGTTAGACCTTTTGGCTATTTTAATCTTTCAATCACTCTTGTCCAAAATAGAAAAATAGATCAACGCAGAGATCACGAAGGAAAGAGGTATGTACTCGTCTGTGAAATTTATCTTTCTCTGCGCTTTTTTTCATTGCGATCTCTGTTGGATAGCGTTGCTTTGGTTATTCCGGCCTGGTAAGCACATTGAAAAGTTTGTGGTTGGCGCGGGGAAAGGCATAATGTTTTATTTCTTCAAGTGAAATCCATTTCCATTCGCTACTGGCGAGCGCCTGAATTTTACCCGAAAGATACTCACAATGAAAAGCGCACAAGGTAATCTTGAAATGGGTATAACCGTGTTTGATACATGCGATCTTTTCCCCTACCTGAACCTCGACCCCCATTTCTTCCTGAATTTCGCGCTGCACAGCTTGTTCCAGTGATTCTTTTTCTTTGACCTTGCCCCCGGGAAATTCCCACAAGCCGCCCAGCATGACGTTTTCGGGTCGCCGAGTGATCAATATCTTTCCATGATACCAGACAATTCCCACAACGATCAGATGATGGGGACGGGGTTTTACGGGGTGTTTTATCGGGTAGCTGGCTTGTTTTGAATGTTTTAAGGCCAAACAGAACTCAGAGATGGGGCATTTTTCGCAAAGCGGCTTTCTGGGTTTACAAATCAGAGATCCAAGTTCCATGATGGCCTGATTATAATCACCCGGTCGTTGTCGTGCAAGCAATTTTTCAGCCAATGCTTTTGTTTCTTTTTGTTCTGCCGGACTTTTGGTGGGCATGGTAAACAATCTGGCTAAAACCCGTTCTACATTTCCATCGATCACTGCCAGTTCAGAGCCAAAAGAGATACTAGAGATCGCAGCAGCAGTATAGGGTCCAATTCCAGGTAAAGCCTTGATTTCCTCTGTGGATGTGGGAAAGTTTCCTTTGTGTTTGTCCACAATCACATTTGCTGCCTTGTGGAGATTACGGGCACGGGCATAATAGCCTAATCCCTCCCAAAGTTTCAATACCTGATGCAAATCAGCATAGGCCAGGGTATAGACATCGGGGAATTGTTCCATAAATCGGTGATAATAGGGGATAACGGTTTTTACCTGTGTCTGTTGTAACATGATTTCCGAGATCCAGATGGCATACGGATCATTTGTTTTGCGCCAGGGCAGATCGCGCAATTCCTTGTCAAACCACTCTAGTAGTTTTTTTTGATAGCGTTTTATTGTGTTGGGTGTCATCATTTCCGGGCAAAATTCAACGTTAAGGCAGCAAAGGGTTCAAAAAAAAGAGGAGACATTCTCTCCTCTTTTTGTATGATCAGTTTCGATGATTAGAAATCCGGCTTTATGACGACAGCCCCGATTTCATCAAGAGTTTCTTTCAAGCGTTTGAACATTGCCTCATCTTCATATGTTCCGACGATAGCTCCTCCGCTGCCGGAAAATTTTGCACTGGCTCCACAAGATCTTGCCAGGTCGATCATTTCCAGGTTTTTTCGGCTTATGGGAAAGATTTCCCGTCGTTTGTCAAAGTTGGCATTCATAATGGCGCCAAGCTTTTCCGGCTGGTGGTTCAGCATAACTTCTTTGGCTTCTTCAGCACAATTGGCGAAAAATTTCATAGCTTCCACCACGTGAGGATCGCCAGCCTCGAATCGGCCGCGCAAATTGCCGTGTGCTATTCCGGATATTTCGCTCAAATCACTGATATAAGCCAGATATATATTGGGCAGCAAGTTGATATCTAGACACTCGTAATCACCATGTCCCTGGGTCTGCATCAGTTTCTTGTCGAAATTCATAAATACCATTCCATCATAAACCTGTACCACCCGGTCTTGTAATCCGGCAGAAATGCCGAGCTCTTCGGTTTCGACGCTCAGGATAAGATTCGGCAGCATGGGTTTGGGAATCTCGACACCGTAAAATGTCATGAGCGCGCGCAGGGTAGCGGTGACAATGCCACTGGAGCCGGCCATTCCCACCTGTACGGGTATATTTGAATTATATCGTACCGTAAAATTTTTGTTGGACAAAACAATGCCCTTTTGGGCACAATATTCATGAAATTTTTTAGCTGCTGCTTTAATAAGTCTGATACCGCCATAATATCCATGTAGTTGTACATCTTTGACCAAATGATTGAGGTTTTCAAAATAAGAATGATCGCGTTCATTCGGGAGGATTTCAAGATCCGGTGTTTCATACATGGTTACTTCGGCATAATAGTTTCGAATGGTTACAGAGATTGTCTTGCCAAAGTACCCATCAGAGGGATTTCCGGCAAGGCCTGCTCTAGCATAAGCACGAGTTCGGATAATCATATATCATCCTTTGTGTTTGCGTTTTAGACTAAATGTCCCCATAATTAAACGGTCCAAGTCACTATTCAAAAGAAATTGAACCGCATCATTAGGTGTATGTACAAGCGGTTCGCCGTGACGGTTCATACTGCTATGCAACATACAGGGAATTCCTGTTAACATGTAGAATTTTTCCAGCAATTTGCGGAAAGGTTTATTGCAAGGCCAGACAGCGCCTGCTCTGACGCGATGAGTATTATCACCGGCCGCTAATAGTACTCTCTGGGCGGCATCATTCATAGAATATAATCTGGTCATAAAAGGATCGGCCGAATAATCCCGCAGATAGATATTTGCTTGCTCTTTGAGAATCGATATGCCCAGAGGTAGATAGGGTTCTCTTTGCTTGATATCACCATTGATTTTTTTTCGATGATCGGCTAATCGTGGATCAGCGAGAATCGATCGTGAGCCCATGGCTCTGGGTCCATATTCATCACGTCCTTGATACCAACCAATGACCTCACCCCAGGCGACCCGGTTTGCAGCGAATTCGATAGGATCTGTCAAAGAATGGATGACGAGCGATTCTTGATTTCTTTGGAGCGCTGACTCTATTTCAACCTCGCTGAATTCGCAACCCCAGGCGGTATCGAAATGGTTGAATCGGGCCAGTCTGCCTGTTATGGATTGCTCGTACAACAGCGCCGCGCCGATAGGTGTTGAGCCATCTCCTGTGTGGGGATGGATAAATATTTCATCGACCTCCTTTTGCTGCAAAAGCTTTTGATTGATCGCATGATTCAAAAAAGTTCCCCCTGCCAGAGCCAATTTCGAACATTTATATTTCTGACAAAAATGACGGAGCGCATTTATGACCGTTTCTGACCACACCTCCTGGGCTGCCGCTGCAATGTCCTGGGGGGTATATTGATTTTTCCATTTTTCGAGTTTCCTTGCTGTACGTGTTTTTAGGAATACAGCTGAACGCGGGGACATGATATAATCCACCCAGAACCGATAAGGCTGCCATTTTCCATCAGAAAAACGGGTCATAACGGAACAAAGCTCCTCCTGGGCCGTTTTCGGGTTTCCGAGAGTTGCCAGTGCAGTGACCTTGCCTTCCTGTTGCATATACTTGTACCCGAGGCTGACCGTGATCCCGGAATAGGTGCATCCTGTAGCAGGCATGGGAATATCTTTTAGAAATGAAATCTTTTCTCCCTGACAACGATAAACTGCTCCGGCTACATTCTTTCCATCGAGGTGGGGGGCAAATCCTCCCCAGCTGATTCCAAGACAGTCATCGAACTGACTCTCGGCATATGCGGCCGCAACATGAGCTTTGTGATGATCGATATAAAGCGGTTTTAATGCGATCCCCACTTTTTGCAAGTCGTGATCTTTGTTGGGGTCAAAAAGACTTTTTCGTAAATTGGGGATCAGGGTTTTTGTCAATGAAAATGGTGCCAAGAGGGCAGTATGCGTCAAGGATCGGGGAAGATCGAGCCAATGATTGCCGAACAAGCTACGATAATATAAGGGAGGCGGGTAGGGACAAACGATCTGGTCAATATCCCACGGACTTTGTTGCGTGAAAGATAATAATGTTTCAACGACATCAAGTGGAAAACGATGATCGTTTTTAATTCGACTCATTCTCTCTTTTGACAGGGCAAATAAGAGTTTACCATCCTGCAATAAAACCGCACAACTATGACTATGGTTACCGGTCATATCGCTGATGCCAATTATATTCATGTGTCCCCTATTCAGGCGAGTGTGAAATCGAGTTTTTTATTTATGTTAATTGCATGGGGTGTGATTGTACTTTGATAAACCAATATTTCCACACCCCGTGTATGAGCCTCTTTGAGAGCTTTGCTATTTTCCAGCACAATATCAGCCAAAAACCGTTTATAACGCTTTATTAATTTCCCTGAATAGAGTTGAGGAAAATCCATCATTGCTCTTTATTGAATTGACAAATTTCTTCCAACGGTTTGCGTTTTTTTACCGGGTCGAGCTCCTGAGCCGGATAGCCTACAGCAAATAGTGCAATGGGTCGCAAAGCTCCTGGCAAATCAAGTGCTTGCTTTACGCCTTTGGGACTAAACCATCCGACCCAGCACGATCCCAAACCATGCCCATGCGCTGCCAATGAAAAATGTTCGCCAGCTATCCCTACATCGATAAGGTAATAGGGAATTCCAGTAAAGAGTTTACCCATTCGGTTGGCGATAAAATCGAGGTGCGCGCACAGTACAATAAGAACAGGGGCTTTGAGAGCCCAGCGGCTGGCCCGAAATACGTGGGGGAATGCCTTTTCCCCTGTTTTTAACCGGATTTCAGGTTCATCCAATACGATAAATCTCCATGGCTGTGAATTCTCTGCAGAGGGTGCCATTCTGGCCCATTCGATACAGTCCTTTATGATTTCCCGATCCACACTGTGATCCTCAAAACGTCGGATACTGCGGCGGGTTCGAACGAGGTCGAAAAACGAGTCGAAATCTATAGACATTGCATAATTCTCATCTTGTGAGCATATCTGATATTTTGACAAATTTATATTCTCTTTGATGCAAACTGTCGATCATTGCGGGCAGCAAGTGATGAACCTGATCTTTATTTCGTTGGGTATCCAGATGCATCAGAATTATTCCACCATTGACGTGAGTACTGTCATCCATGCCGAAATGCAGGATTTTATTCAAAATTTCGGCTCCTGTATGATAAGCTGCATGACTGGTATCTGCGACCCAATCCATGGTATCCAGGGTTTCACCCTTTCCCAGGGTCCAGCCAATTTGACGATAACCCAGTTCGGCAGCCCATTGTCTGATTTCCAAATTGTGTTCACCAAAAGGGGCGCGCCAGAATTTTGTCATGGGGTTACCTGTGATTTCTAAAAATGCTTGTTCGGTTTTTAAAAGCTCGCTTTGAAATTCTTCTCTTGTTATCCCTTTAACGGTATTATGCTGCCGATTATCTGCAAATGTGGTCAGATGCGGGTGACTCCAGGTATGGTTTCCGATCTCATGCCCTTCTCTGACCATTTTTTTGACCATTTCCGGGTAGCGTTGAATAAATGCGCCGGTGAGAAACATGGTGCACCGGATCTCTTTTTCCTTTAAAATATCCAGAATCTTTTCAGCAGCACCATTTCCTGCTCCTCCATCGAAGGTCAGAGCGATAAAGGGTTTTGAGCGATTTCCACGGGTAAAATCGCGAGACAGATAGCGAATGGTCGGAGAACCGTAACGGGTACTGAGATGTTGTATCAAAACCACATCACCATTTTGGTCTAACCCTTTGACAAGCAATTTATTGTCACCTTGATCGAGGTTGATTCCGGAAAATTGAAATTTTCCATCACGGGCCAGGGTCACCTGCTCCAGTTGATTATTTACAATCAGACTCAGAATGATTCCATCATTTGCCTCTCCCTGGATGTCCAGAACACTTTTAAGAACCATTGCCGCCGGGGGCTCTACAGCCAGTCTAAGACTATCATCACGGATCAATGGCTGGTCAACAGCGGTCACAGGCGTTGGAGAACGATGCAACAATTGAATATATCCAATGACTAAAAATATCAGAACGATAAAATTGATAATCTGGAGTAAAATAAATAAAGAAATTTTGCGGCTGGACAGAAATCCCGGCAAAAATGTCTTTAATTCGCTGCGAATCGCCCTCAGAAGGCATCTGCGGCTGCAAAATGCTCTGCCCAGGAAGAATCGTTCTTTTCCGTGGTCGATAAAGGTGCTACAATCGTGGCAGCGTTTTCTTTGTTTTTTTGTCTTTTGTTCCATAAACTCCTTGTAATGTTTGGCAAAAAGTAACAAATTACAATATAAAATACCAACAAAATTCCAGCAAAATAAGAAAGGAATCCAGAAAAGAGTTATATCGTTAAATACGGTAACAAGGGAGGAGCGCAATATGTCTGACGGTCGTCTTATGGCCTGGGCCGGACAATTTTATCCGGCTGATTCCAAAAAGCTCGAAACAATGATCACAAAATATCTACAGGCTGATGAAAGCAAAGCACAAAGCAGTCCTGTATTCGGGTTGATCGCTCCGCATGCCGGTTACGAATTTTCAGGCGAAACAGCGGCAAGTGCCTATCGGCAAATCGCGAATAAAGAGTTTGATACGATAATCGTTCTGGCTCCAAGTCATGCAGAGGCATTTCCAGGTGTATCCATTTTTAGCGGAGATTATTATGAAACACCATTGGGTAAAGTGTCGGTAGATCATCAATTGGCGAGTCTTGTACAAGAAGCTGATGATATTATTCATATTACTGAATTCGGCCATCGAACAGAGGGACCCAGAGCAGAACATAGTCTTGAAGTACAACTGCCCTTCTTGCAGGTTGCGCTTGATGAATTCGAGATTCTTCCGATTGTTTTTCACGATTATTCTACAGCGGTATGTCAGAGTTTGGGACTTTCGCTTACCCGTGCTCTGCGGGAGAAAAATTGTTTGATTATCTCCAGCTCTGATCTTTATCACGGCTATTCTTACAAAGAGTGTGTAAAAGTCGATACCAACACCATCAAAAGCATCGAAGCGGACAACCCGGAAGAATTCCTCGAGGATATCCGCAATCAAGTCGCCCAAGCCTGCGGGGCCGGGCCCATTGCAGCTCTGCAATTTGCTGCGAGCGCAATGGGAAATTGTCACACCCGGTGTATAGATCGAACAAATTCTGCGGATATAACAGGGCAATATAATGGGAGGACAGTGGGATATGCTTCTTTTGTTGTGACCAAAGACCCCAAGTCGGGGGAATCATGCAGCAAGAAAAAATTGCCGTAATAGGTATCGGACGTCTGGGGATGAGTCTGGCGATTGCCTGCCGTGAAGCAGGGCCAAGCAGTAAAGCTTTTACAGCCGCTGGTTTCTGCAACCGTGGAGAATATCAGCCAAAATGGTCCTGCTCAGGCTCTAACAGGACCGATATCGAGAGGAGATGTGGGTACGGTATGTAAGCACGTTCAGGCAATGGAGGTCTATTATCCGGAATATTTGCCTATTTACAAGTCGTTAGGAAAGCTGTTGATACAAGTGACACGCAAAAAGAATTCTACTTCCAGCCGTTTGGATAAAATTGAAGAGATATTGAACGAAATAAAAGAGTGAGGCGATATGCTGGGTGATTTTCATGTGCATACCTATCTCTGCAAACATGGCAAGGGTACGGTAGATGATTATGTAAAAGATGCTATTAAAAAAGACCTTGATTATATAGGTTTCTCCGAGCATATTCCCATTCCCGGTCTGGATGATCCTGATGGTCGAATGGAACTGAAAGATTTTTCTGTCTATGTAAATGACGTTGCAAAGGCAAAAGAAAAATATCGTAATGATATTAAAGTTCTCATGGCTATCGAAGCCGATTATTTACCAGGATATATGGATTTTATTTCGACATTTGTGAACGACCACCCATTTGATTATGTGATAGGCTCTGTTCATTTTATTGACGAGTGGGACTATTCAAATCCGATTATGATGCATCGATATGATGAATTTGGAATTGATCTTACCTTTCAACGAAATTATGAATTGTCAGCTCTCGCTGCTCAGTCCGGCTTGTATCAGGTCATCGGACATTTGGATCAACCCAAAAAATATGGGCATCGGCCCACCCAAAACATGGAACAATTGATTTATGATACACTGGTAACGATTCGGGACAGTTCTTGTGCCATTGACGTCAATACATCCGGCTGGCGAAAGCCGGTCGCAGAACTTTATCCGTCCGCTGAAATTCTGGAAATGGCAAAAGATCTGCAAGTGCCGGTCATGCTGGGTAGCGATGCTCATCAGCCTGACGATGTGGCTGCTGACTTGCACCGGGGGATGGAACTTTTGAGAAAGATCGGCTTTAAAAATCAAAGCTTTTTTATTGACAAGCAACTGCAAACCGCTCCTCTATAGCCGGAGACTGTGTTGAGCCAAGATCGAAAAAATTTAGAGTCCTGGGAAGAAAAGACGTTGTCGCCATTTGCTGCCAGGCGTAGCGAGGGGATGAATACCCGGCAATTTCCAGAGGATCAACACGAATATCGAACCGCTTTTCAGCGGGATCGAGATCGTATCACCCCTTTGTCGGTTTTTCGACGACTCAAACACAAACGTCAGGTCTTTCTAACTCATGGGGGTGATCGCTATCGTACTCTGGAGGTCAGGCAGCTTTCACGAACTATGACTCGTGTTTTGGCGCTGAATGAAGACCTGGCTGAAGATGGTTTACGCATGGCCAACCGGGATATCCGATGAAACTGGAATTTGATCAAGTCTCTTTTCACTATACCGATCTAGCAAATCAGCCAAGAGAGGTCTTGCAAAACATCTCGCTCACTATTCATGAGAACGAGTGTCTTGCCATTGTCGGCCCGAGCGGCTCAGGAAAAACCACCCTTTTACAGCATTTCACCGGCCTTTTAAATCCATGTAAAGGCCGGGTTCTGTGTGATCATAAAGATATTGCAGCCAAAGCATATAATCTGACAGAATTGCGCAGGCGAATCGGGTTGGTTTTTCAGTTTCCGGAAACTCAATTATTCGAGGAAACGGTATTCAAAGATGTCGCGTTTGGACCTTTGAAACTCGGATTGAATGACTCTAAATTGACACAACGTGTCAAAGAAGCACTCAAAGCCGTTGGTTTGGATTTTGAACGTCTGGAAAAGCGCTCTCCTTTTACTCTGAGTGAAGGAGAAAAGCGCCGAACGGCCATTGCCGGGATTCTGGCGATGAATCCTGAAATAATTGCTTTTGATGAACCAACAGCCGGTTTGGATCCCAAAAGTGTTTCACGTTTGAAGGAAATGCTAAAAGGGTTGTTTTTAAAGGGCAAAACGGTTGTTATTGTTACTCATCATATGGATTTTGTTGCATCGATTTCCGATCGAGTCATTGTTATGTCACAGGGAAGAATCGTATTTGATGATACACCTGTTCGACTATTCAGTGATCGAGAACTTTTGAACCGGGTAGGTCTCGAGGTGCCTGATTTCCAACGTGAATTGGAAGCATGGCGAAACAAATTGCCAAAATCTCTTTTTAATGTGCGTGATCGGCAAGAGTGGATCGAGAAATTACAGCAAATTACGCTTTTGTAATTCAGTGTTGTCGATTACAGAATTGTATTCATTTGGAACACCTTGACCTGAAAAGCGTTTACTCTGTGTATAAATACGAAAATCATCTGAAATCTAATTTGTTATTTTTTTTGAATTTAATAAGAGCTCGGCACGAAATTTGAAAAAGATTTGTATTCTATAAGGTTTGGCAGAAAATTTGCTAGTCCTTTAATGTCAGTTGGTCGGGAATCGCTGACGAGCCTCTTGGTTATGCATCTTTGACACAGCACCCCTGTAAAGCATGATGCGATATTAATTCACTCACGCCTCTCATGCACTCGTCCAGTTCAGATTCAGAACCATCAACCAATAAAGAGGGTCCGATTCTATGACCGAAATAGAAGATCTAGTATTCTCTGATATAGAAACCAATGTCATCACCAGTGATGTCATGGAGCAGTTGGCTCGAAGCTCGTTCGGACGCCTTTCCGGATTCGAGCTCTATTATCCGAGAATCAGTCGTAATCTGGAAATCCGCAAAATTTATTCTCTGATTAAAAAAGTTGCCAAGAGCAATGCATCTGTTTTAATTCAGGGAGAGACGGGTACTGGTAAGGAACTCATTGCGGGTGCTATTCAGGCGCAAAGCCTGCGACATGACAAGCCGTATGTCACTGTCAATTGTGCAGCATTGCACGAACATTTGTTAGAGTCCGAGTTATTTGGACATGAACGGGGTGCCTTTACGGGAGCTGTATCCACGCACATTGGAAAATTCGAACAAGCCGATGGTGGCACTTTGTTTCTGGATGAAATTGGAGACATGCATCCTTCGACACAGGCCAAGATTCTGCGTGTTCTGCAAGAACAGAATTTTAGTCGTGTGGGAGGCCACAAGACCATAGAAGTTGATGTTCGCGTTATTGCAGCCACCAACAAGGATCTGTGGCAGGAAATGGAAGCCGGAAATTTTCGCGCCGATCTCTTTTATCGGTTGAATGTGGTCACGTTGCACATTCCCCCTTTGAGAGAGCGGCGGGAAGATATTCAATTACTAGCCGACTATTTCCGCGTTAAATTTTCCCAGGAGCTCAAAAAGAGCATTGGCGAGTTCACTGAAGAAACGATGAATCTGCTGACCAATCATACCTGGCCAGGTAATATCCGGGAGATGAAAAATATTGTAGAACGTGCTGTCCTGATCGCAGGAGAGGGACAACCCATTACGTTAAAAGATATTGCCCTCACAGGTAAAGACTATTTTGCTGCCGGTGGACGTAACCGAAGACGGGAAGATAGAAAACCTTCAGAATTACCTACTCTTAATCTGGAAACATTGGAAAAACAGGCAATTATACAAGCCCTCGAACAAGCTCACTGGATTCAAAAAGAAGCCGCCGATTTACTCGGCATCTCTCCCAGAGTGTTGAATTACAAGATCTCTCAATATCAAATCACTCATGCCGGCTGGAGAAAACATAACGAGTAGACCGGTCAAGAGCATTGTATATTTGCATCAAAAATTTAATTCACACACCAGCTAAAATACGGGTGCGGTGATAACGTACCCGTACGTTTTGGCATCTATTAAGTCAGGAGAATATCGTGAGCATCAAGTGGATGGGCATGGGGATTTTGGGTATGCTGCTCTTTACAAATTGCTTTGCGGAATCTGTACGGATTCGTTGGGATCCAAACCATGAGGACGATTTGAGCGGTTATCGCGTATATTGGGGAGACGAGTCGCGTCAGTACAAGTACTCGAAAGACGTATCCGCGAATCAGAGTATGGCTTTTCTGGAAATACCTGAACGACGCCGGTATTATGCTGCCGTTACTGCCATCGATTATTGGGGCAATGAAAGCACATTTTCAAAAGAAGTGGTTATTTTTGCCGACGAGAATCCTGCACAATTGCCTGAAAAACTCGCATTGTCAGCCAACTATCCGAATCCCTTCAATCCCGGCACGCAAATCACTTTTGAACTTCCTGAAACATTGCAAATAAAAGTCGCTGTTTATAATGCTTCAGGACAAGAAATCATGATCTTGGAGGAAGGACGCTTTCAAGCCGGAACATGGACCACCTTTTGGGATGGCCGGGACCAAAATGGTCGAGCCCTTTCATCAGGAACCTATTTTTATCAAATCAAAGCAGGCCAACAAGTCATGACCAGAAAAATGACGCTTTTGCATTAATGCATCCCTTGAATTTCAAACGCCTTGTCGCGTCTCATTCGATGAGGCGCTCTCTTTTTTGTAATTCTTGTACCAATCTTGTATTCAAATAAAATATCCCAAAGCAGAAATATTGAATTTAGATTGAAATTGAGTTTGGCACGCCATTTGTCTAATGCGAGGAAAACGGCGGTGCTGTGTTATTGTATTGGAGGATAGTAGCCCATGAGTTGTGTCGACGTGTGGAAAATGATGATGGGAAAATGGTTGCTCTTGTTCATGATCTCGACCCAGAGTCTGGCGGTCGGGATAAAGTTGAATTGGAACCCGAATCAAGAATCGGATCTGCAAGGATATAAAATTCATTATGGATCGAGCTCTCGTAATTATTCCAATCAGCAAGATGTCGGAAAAACAAATTCTTATGAATTGACGAATTTGCAGATCAATACAGAATATTTTTTGGCGCTTACCGCCTATGACTCTGAAGGGAATGAAAGCAGTTTCTCGGAAGAATTTCATTTTAAATTGGGCGATACCAGTCCACCCAAATTGTCGGGTATTTATCCCCTCAGCTCTACAGCGCTGCAAATTCGTTTCGATGAAACCCTGGATCCGATTTCGAGTCAAGAAATAAGCAATTATCATATCGAAAACGGGCCGGAAATCACGGATGCTGTGTTGCAAAATGACGGCAAGACCGTGCATCTGACCACAACCCACCATACCGACGGTCAGTATACCATGATTATCAGTAATATTTATGATATAGCACTTCCAGGGAATCATACCGGGGGGATTCGGGCCGACTATACTTTTGGCAAACCCAATAGTGATAGTACCCCGCCTACTCTGGTCATGGCCCGGGCCGAAAATGCTCAGTCAGTGTTGGTTCATTTCAGCGAATCTGTTGATCCTTCTACTGCGTTGAGAACTGACTCTTATGCAATTAGTCAGGGCGTAAATGTGGTTTCTGTGGAACCAGGTGAAACAGATAATGCCGTGATTCTGCGTACATCCGAGCATAGTGGCGGGTTGACCTATACTCTTACAGTAAATAGTGTTACAGACACTTCAGAAAACAAGAATACTATTCAACCCAACAGTACCTATTCCTATACCTTTGATCCCGGAGATGTGGTTGGGCCAGTGTTGTTGCTGGTGAATATTATCGATGTGACGACTCTGGAAGTGATGTTCAATGAGCCGATTGAAAAGAGCGGGGCCGAAACAGCTGCCAACTATTCCATCGATCAGGGCATCTCTGTTATCAAAGCGACGCTGGATGCATCCCGTCAAATCGTGCGACTCTCCACCAGCGAACATACAGCGGACAAAACTTATAAACTGCAGGTCAAGAATATCCGGGACGCCAGCGAAAACCGTAATCCCATGACCGCAGGAAACGAGTATAGCTATCTGTTCGCTCCCGAAGATCGAAGCGGTCCTACCATCGTGCGTCTGGATGTGATCGATGAAACCACAATCAGGGTGGTCTTTAGTGAGCGCATCACCAAATCGTCAGCTGAAGAGGCTCGTTACTATCAGATCGATGGCGATGTCCATGTCATGAATGCGACTCTGGATGTGTCAGGGCAATCTGTGACCCTTGCCACCACCCCGCACGAGACGGGACAGCAATATACCATTCAGATCAGTCAGGTTAAAGATCTGTCACCCATTGGCAATGAAATTATTCCCAACAGCTCATATACCTATACTGTGGGTGAGCAGTCCAGTGGGGTCGGGCCGACTTTGGTACAAGTCGATGTCAAGAATGAAACAGAACTGATTCTGGCTTTTAGCAAGCCCCTGGAGCGCAGCAGTGCTGAGAAAAGTCAGAACTATATGCTCAACCGCAGTACTCAGATCCATTCAGCGACCTTGGATGAAACAGGTACGCTGGTTACATTGCAAACCTCTCCACATGAGCCCAATTCAATATATATTCTTACGGTCAATAACATAAAAAGTGCAGCGGAACAAATACCGATCAATGCCAACACATCATATAGCTATCTGTTCGAAGGCTTGGATACCATTGGCCCGATGATCAGCATGGTACAGATGATCGATTCGGAGCATATTGATGTTTTATTTAACGAGCCTGTTACGAGAGAGACTGCAGAAAAGCTGGCCCATTATGAAATAAATGGCGGTGTCAATGTTTTGGAAGCAAGACTGGCCGGTTCTCATCAAGTCGTTCATCTGACCACTGAGCAACATTTGCCCAATAAACTTTATATTTTAAGATTAAACGGAATTTCGGACAAGAGTCCGGCTGAAAATATCATCACTCCCAACACCAGTTATGCGTATTTATACGAAACCGAAGACCAGAATCCCCCGACATTGGCCATGGTCAAGGTCATGGATGCAACTCACATCCAGGTTGCATTCAGCGAAGCAGTGAGAGCGTCTATTGCAACCAATCCGGAAAATTACCAGCTCAGCAACGATGCGAATATTGTCAGAGTACAAGAGACAGACCAGGCGCATCTTTATACGCTGGAGACCACTCCATTGATCGCGGGACGAATTTATATCCTGATGACCAGTGAAATTCGGGATATGGCCGATAATGATATTTTGCCCAATAGTTCATATACCTTTCACTATGGAGCGTTTGATTTGAATCAGCCTCCGCAGGTAATCAATGTGAATACACTGGCATCCACTCGGGTTCGTGTGGAATTCGACCAACCATTGGATCGTGCCAGTGCTGAAAATCCACAAAATTATTTGATACAGGGTGGAATTCAGGTACAGAACGCTGTCTTGGATACATCGTTCAAGGCCGTCGATCTCACGACGACCTCGCATCAGGCCGGCAAGCTATATGTGTTGTTTGCCCGCGATATCGGGCGAAAAGATAATGCCGGATTAGCGGCATCGATTCCGCAACCCTTTTTCTATATGCACCAGACCGAACCCGAGCAGAGTCCCAAAATAAAATCTGTTCACGTTCTGGGCGATATGCTGATCAAAGTGACATTTGACAAGGCTGTTGACAGGCTGAGCGCAGAAAATCGACGGAACTATTATATCAATAACAATGTGGTTATCTTGTCAGCAGAGCTGGATCTGGATGGACATACGATTCTCCTGGAAACTTCACGTCACAAAGCAGGTCTGGCGTATGCGCTTACGGTGGTCGGGATCCGTGCTGAATTGGCCGGAATGAATGTGGTGTTTGCCAATTCGACATATGCCTATACTTTTTTGCCGAATCTGCAAGTCAATGTGGAGGGTATGGTTGAAACCAGCCTCTCGTACCTCGATCTCGATGAACCTTATTATATCGACCGTAATTATGTGGTCACCAACATCCCTCAAGAGCTACAGCATGTAAAGATGCTTATGACCTCCAACAATGACCGGGCCAATACAGACCCGAGGTATATGACTCTGAAATTGTCACAGCCTGCATTTGTATACATTGCCTATGACAGCAGAGCCGCGACCGTTCCCAACTGGTTGGATGCTCATTTTACCAAAACCGGACAATCGATCCAGGTTACGGATAATGCCAGAGAACTTGTGCTGTGGAGAGGCTATTTTGAATACGGGTCGGTTACCCTCGGCGGAAATAATGCCGCCGGAGCCCGGGGGGGGCAGAGTATGTATGTTGTGTTGATCAAAGAACCTGACCTGAATCAGATGGGCCCCGGAGGACGTTTGGATGGTACAGAAGGAATATCGAAAACCATTCCCGAGACTGTGGTCTTGCACCCCAATTATCCAAATCCTTTCAACCCCACAACCACGATTTCGTTCGAAATCCCTTACAGTATGCAGGTACAACTAGAGATTTTCAATGTACTCGGGCAAGAGGTTCGAACACTGTACAATGAACCTCTGACAGGAGGCGTGTATAAAGCGGTATGGGATGGAATGAATAATTATGGACAGCCCGTCTCGGCAGGACTCTATTTTTATCGTCTCCAGGCATGGGAAAATAAAACACGTAATGGATTGAGCGTTCGAGAGAATAACATTCAAATCATTAAAAAGATGACGTTTTTAAAATAGGCAGAACTCTCTCTCTCCTCACGATGGCCATACCGCTTTAAGGGTATGGCCATTTGTATTAAAAGGGTGTTGCGTTAATACCCCGGATTGGTTATATTTTAGCAAATTCAGCCGATTCGTTCATTTTATTGACATTTAATCTCATTCTTGTCTAAAATAGATTTTCTATGCCCTTAAAAGGTAACCACCGGGGTCACAGAGGAACAGAGAACCTGAAAATCCAGACTTTTTTTTGACTCGGTAAACCCAGGGTATTGACAGTTTTTTTCAAAATCAGGTAAAAACAAAGAGTTTACCGTATTAATACACAAGATATAGATATTCACAGTGATCAGTTGAATCGAAACAGAAAGAACCTGTTTGCACATGAAACGGTAACTTTTGCTATTTCTAGTTTGTCGTACGATGGTCGTTACATAGTTTATAATCATCAGGCAATTTTTTAAAAAAGTGGGGCGCTTTAGTCTGCCAGGGACATGCATCAAGCCAGGAGCTGCATTTTGAAGATAGACATCTCGAGACAGGGTAATATACTATTCTCACTTTTCTTTTTGAGCACAATATGGATCCTCACGTCCCTGCTCTCAGCGCAAGATCTCGAGGTTCACAATCCTTTGAAAACGCCCACAGGCGGAACAAACACTGATTCGGGCTATTCCACCATGCAAGAGACCCTTTCCTCAGAGTCTCCTGCTCAGGTTGATGAACCCGGCTCTCTTGATTACTTTGGATATCAACTCTTTCAGCGTCCTTCTTCCGTGGAAAATGCCTGGCAATATACCGGTTTACCCGAGGATTATCGCTTGGGCCCCGGCGACCGGCTGATGATTTTTTTGGGTGGCAAAGCTCAGCAACAATTCGAGTCTCAGGTCAGTGTGGATGGCAAACTATTTATTCCCACGGTCGGCATTTTTCAGGTAAGTGGATCCAGTTTATAGTACTGAGAGAGACAGATCGAGTAGTACAGAGAACGTATCGACGGCATGGCT
>CAYNUX010000001.1:0-2470 GCA_964400115.1 uncultured Cytophagia bacterium | reverse complement strand
CATTCCGGGATGAACTGGATATCCAATTAAAGAAATACTATAGCGATTATGAACTCGAATTGTTGATGCAAACCCCAAAACAGATCCGTGTGCGCGTGATGGGCGAGGTCAATGCGCCGGGAGATTATACCGTGAGTGCTCTTGCTTCGCCCCTGGATATTCTTTTGTTGGCCCAGGGTCCACTGCCAAATGGATCCTTGCGAAATATTCAGGTTATGCGGGATGAAAAGCTTGTGCAGAGAGTTGATCTCTATGATTATCTTGTGCGTCCCAAAAAAGTAAAACCTGTGTTGCTGCAAAGTGGCGATCAAATTTTTGTGCCTTTGGTGCACGGCTGGGTTCATGTTGCAGGTCAGGTGCGACGGCCAGCTATTTATGAAACCGTCCCCGGGTTTCCCGAGACTCTATCAGAAATGATCGCCTGGGCCGGAGATCTGAATGATCTCGCAATAATGCAGCGTATCGAGTTGTCACGATTGGAAAAGGATGGGGAACGGCGACTTTTGACAGTCAATGCAGAGGATTCTCTGTTCGATCAGATGCACATTAAGAATCATGATCGAATCAAGGTCTATTCTCGTTTGGTTCTTGAAACGGACAAGGCAGTAAACATTTCGGGCCAGGTCAAAAATCCGGGTGCATATATGTTGCAACAGGATATGCATGTGCTGGATCTGATTTACCAGGCCGGATATTTGACGCGTAAAGCTTATCTTTTGGAAGCTCAGGTAGCCCGCATCGATCCTCAAAAAGCAGTCACTGTTATAACTGTCAATTTGCAAGCAATCTTAAATGAACCGGATAGTCAGGACAATCTTTTGTTACAGGAAGACGATCATGTGTTTATCCGACAAATTCCTCAATGGTACGTGGGCCCTATGGTGGATGTTCAGGGAGAGGTTTTGTTCCCGGGCAAATATGCCATTAATCGCGATTCTACCTATCTGAGTGAAATTATCACCCAGGCAGGCGGACTTACGCCGGATGCTCTGGTTTCGGAAGCCAAACTCGTTCGACTGATGACATCACTGGTGGAGGATAAAGAATTCGAGCGGCTTAAAGCAATGTCTCCTGAACAAATGAGCGAACAGGAATATGAATATTTTGTGATGAAACAAAATTCCACTGATTTGCATACCATCGTGGTGGATTTTTATCGCCTCCTGATCCAGGGATATCGTTCAGAGGATGTGGTGCTGCGAGATGGTGATCGTATTATCGTTCCGCATAAAACGAATTTGGTCATGGTCTCGGGGCGTGTTGCCCGTTCCGGCGGGGTCGTTTACAAGGAAAACACCGATCTTTCTTATTATATTGAAAAAGCCGGGGGTTATGCCTGGGATGCCGATAAACGCAAGACAAAGGTGATCAAGGCAAACGGTGAAATTGTGGATGATGAGGATGTCGATGTTTTGCAACCCGGTGACCGAATCTGGGTGCCGCGCAAAGATCGCGATCTTTGGCAAACGTTTCAGGATGTGATGACTACCCTTTCTCAAATCGCAACAATTTATTTGGTGATTAGAACGGCAAGAAATGACTAGCAATCAAGAACCTCAGGAAATAAACATGTTGGATTATGTCGATATCGTGGTGCGGCATCGATGGATGATCATCCGCAATGTTCTGGCAATCATGATCATTGCAGCGATCTTTTCTTTGTTGCTTCCCAAGAAATATCAAGCCTTCACCACATTGATGCCGCCGAGAGATGAGAATCGGTCGTCTATGGCATCGGTACTGTCCAAGGTTTCTGTGCCTGGCATAAATCTTCCGGGAGAAACGAGTTCCTCCGAGGTTCTGGTGGAAATTTTAAAAAGCCGGTCGGTGGGTGAGCGGGTACTGCAAACCCGGTTTGCGTTTCAGGGAGATAGTGTGCAGCTTTTGAACATCTTGGATGCGCCTTCCGTTCAGATGGGCCTGATAAAATTGCCCGAGATCACCCGGGTTCATGTTTCCGAGCAGGGTTTGATCAGAGTGGCAGTGACGGCTTCCGAACCGGATCTGGCAGCAGCCGTTGCCAACCGATTCGTGAACGCGTTGGATGCCGTGAATCAGGAAAAAAGCGTTTCTCGTGCCAAGAATTCCCGTATTTATATCGAACAGCAGCTAAAAGAGACCGAAGAAAAGCTCACACAGGCTACCGCTCAGCTGGCTGCCTTTCAGCAGGAAAACAAGACGATTTCTTTGCAAGAGCAAACAAAAGCCTCGATCCTGCAGGTGGGAGAATTAAAAGGCCGGATCATGGCCAAGGAAGCGCAAATCGGGGTCATGCTAGAGTCGATGAAACCGGAAAATCCCCTGGTCGTTCGGGCCCAACAAGAGTTGAACCAGCTCAAAGTGCAATATCAAGAACTGGAATCCCAACAGCCCGCCGGAAGCGATGTTTTGATGGCGATCACAGCGGTACCTCAAGTGGCCGAGGAACTGGCCAGCCTGATGCGCGAGGTTAAAGTACAGGAAACGATCT